>CAYPGK010000028.1:0-19876 GCA_964410055.1 uncultured Gemmatimonadaceae bacterium
ACTTCATCATCATCCACGAGAGCGCGCACGAGTGGTTCGCCAACAACATCACGGCGGAGGACCGTGCGGACATGTGGGTGCACGAGAGCTTCGTCACGTACGCGGAAGGGCTCTTCGTCGAGTGCCGTGCGGGGAAGGAAGCCGGCGCGGAGTACATTCGCGGGATCCGTCGCAACATCCGCAACGACCGGCCGATCGTGCCGGCGTACGGCGTGAACGCGATGGGCTCGGGCGACATGTACCCGAAGGGCGCGAACATGCTGCACACGATCCGCCAGATCCTGAACGATGACGACCTCTGGCGTACGATCCTGCGCGACATGAACCGCGACTTCTGGCACAGCACGGTCACGGGCGCGCAGATCGAGGCGTACATGATCGAGCGCACGGGCCTCGACCTGACCAAGATCTTCGACCAGTACCTGCGCACCGCGGACGTCCCGGTCTTCGAGTACCGGATCGACGGCCGGACCCTTTCCTACCGGTGGGCGAACGTGGTGCCCGGCTTCGACATGCCCGTCGAGGTCACGCTCGGCGACGGCGGCTACACCGTGATCCGGCCGACCGAGGCGTGGCAGACGGCGACGCTGTCGCTCACCGACCCGGCGTCGTTCACGGTCCATCCGGACTACTACGTGACGGCCCGGCGGGTTGAGGGCTCCGCGCAGTGAAGATCGACGTCGAGCCCCACCCGCTGCTGCGTGTAGCGGCGTTCGAGACGCGCTTCCCCGCGCCGCTGGGCGAGCTGCCGGTCCCCGACGGGATCGGCAGCTTGCTCCATCTCGACGCCGACGCGTCGCTCGAGCGCGACGAAGCGGTACGCACCGCCGTGCGCGACATGCTCCGCTGGGGAGGCTACAAGCCGACGGGGCGGGGCAAGCCGGCATCGGAATACCTTGTCCGCGCCGCCGGCGAGGGCGCGCTCGGCTCGATCAACCTCGCAGTCGACGTGTGCAACGCCGTGTCGCTGCACAGCGGGCTCCCGATCAGCGTGGTCGACCTGCAGCTCGCGCGGCCGCCGTTCCGGATCGCCGTCGCGCCGGCCGGGGCATCCTACGTCTTCAACCCCGCCGGGCAGGTGATCGACCTGTCCGGCCTCGTCTGCCTCTTCGACGCGGACGGCCCCTGCGCCAACGCCGTCCGGGATTCGCAGCGCACGAAGACGCGCCCCGAAACGGTCCGGACGCTGTCGATCGTCTGGGGCGTCGCCGACCACGAGGAGCGGCTCGACGCGGCGACGCGCTGGTACCGCGGACTGCTCGAGGAGCATGGGGCGGAGACGGTGGAGTGGGGGGTGGAGGAGGGGGCGGGCGGGTGAGGTGTTGACGGGGCTGGTCAGCCGCCGGTTGTCCCCACCCGCGCCCTCTTGTACAATGTCGTCGCGCGCCTGACCCGGGCGCGCGCCCCCGCGACACCCACGTAATGGCGATGGACATGCCCCACACGACCGGATCGGAAGACCTGCCCGCTGGCACCGACGGCGGTGCTCCGGTGAGCGGGACCGACCGCGGCTCCCTGCCTCCCGGCATCGACCGGCGCGGTTTCCTGCGCACGGCGGCGGGCGGGACGGCCGCGATCGCGCTCGCGTCCATGATCCCGGCCGGCTGCGGAGCCGACTACCCGCAGGCGGCCACCGACGGCACTGAGCTCGAGGCGCTGTCGCCCAAGGAGTACGCGGTCGTGCGCGCGGCGGCGGAGGCGATCCTGGTGGGGGTGCCGGTCCCGCCGGAGCGGATCGCGCGGCGGATCGACCGCGAGCTGGCGCTGGCCGGCGACCCGATCCTGACGGACATGAAGACGGTGCTCACGCTCCTCGAGCACCTGACGCCGCTCGGCGGGCGGCTGCGTCGCTTCACGGCGCTCGATGTCGAGGCCCGCGTCGCCTACCTGCACGGTTGGGCGCGGAGCCGGTTCACGCTGCGCCGCGCGGTGTTCCAGGCGACGCGTGCGTTCATCTACTTCTTCGCCTACAGCGACGACGCGACGCGTCCGATCACCGGCTTCACCGGCCCGTGGCCGGAGCGGCTCCAGATCCCGGCGTACCCGGTGGACTTCGGCGAGGTGGCATGATCATCCAGGGCACGCACCACGAGGGCGACGTCCGCGACCGCGCCGACGTCGTCGTGATCGGGACGGGCGCCGGCGGCGGCACGCTCGCCGCGTACCTGGCCGAGCGCGGCTGGGACGTCGTCATGCTCGAGAAGGGCGGCTTCTTCCGCGCCGAGGATTTCTCGCAGCGCGAGGAGGAGGCGCTCGCCGACTTCAACGGCCGCCGCGGCCTCGACACGACCGCGGACAACGCGATCTTCCTGAACTACGCCGAAGCGGTCGGCGGCACGACCGTCCACTACTGGGGCGACTCGTTCCGCACCCCCGCTGACCGGCTCCAGCGCTGGCGCGAGGAGCACGGCCTCGAGTGGATGATCGCGGAGGAGCTCGATCCGCACTTCGACGCGATCGAGGCGGAGCTCGGGATCCACATCACCGAAGAGCGGCTCCTCAACGAGAACAACCGCCTGGTCCGCCAGGGATGCGAGGCGCTCGGCGTCGAGGCGCACATCCCGCCCACCGCGCGCATCGACTGCATCGGCTGCGGCTGGACGCAGTTCGGCTGCGCCTACAACCGCAAGACGTCGCAGCTCATCACGACGATCCCGCGGGTCTCCAGGGTGGGCGGCCGGATCTACAGCGACGCGCGCGTCGAGCGGATCCTGGTCGAGGACGGCCGCGCGACGGGCGTCGAGGGCGTCCTCGTCGACCGGGAAACGGACCTGCCGCGCGGGCGGTTCCGCGTGGACGCGGACCTCGTCGTCGTCGCTGCGGGCGCGCTCGGCACCGCCGAGCTGCTGCTCCGGAACTTCGACGACAGGACCGTCGGCCGGCGCTTCTACATCAACCCGCACTTCTGGGTCTTCGCCGACTTCGGCCGCGAGATCGACAACGTCACGGGGATCCCGTGCGCGTACGTCGTGCACGAGTGGCGGCTGGTCCGCCGCTCGCCTTCGGGCGAGTACGCCGGCGGCGGCTACATCATGCTGACCAGCCACCAGTCGCCCGGGATCACGGCGACGATGTTCCCCGAAACCGGCCAGGCGCACCTGGAGCGGATGCGCAAGTTCCGCCACCTCGGCTCGCTCATGTCCGTCATCGACGAGGACCATCCCGGGCGAGTCTACCTGGACGGCGGCGTGCGTAAGACCGAGTATCGCCTCCAGGGCGTCGACGTGCTCAAGGCCGTCGACTACCTCAAGAACGCCAGCCGCATCTTCCTCGCCGCCGGCGCGAAGGAGGTCTGGGTCCCCGACGTCTACGGCACGATCGTCCGCAACGAGCGCGACATCGAGGAGCGGATCACCGCGCGCTCCGTCCAGCCTAACGCACAGTTCTGCGCCGGCAGCCACCTCCTCGGCACCGCGCCGATCGGAACGGATCCCCGCGACTCGTTCGCCGGCCCGACGGGCGAGGCGCATCGGGTGAAGGGGCTGTACGTGGCGGACGGCGCGGCGCTCCCCGGCTCCGTCTCCGTCGACCCCTCGCTGACGATCATGGGCGTCGCCCGGTGGATCGCCGCGGGGATCCACGAGAGGCACGGGCGGGCGGGCGTGTAAGCGTAACGCGCGGCGCGGGCGGGCGCGCTCGAATTCCTCGGTCCCTGGTCCGCGGGGTGGCCGGCACCGCCATTCGGTTGGAAGGCCGCCCCCAATCGCACAAGGAACGCTTTGCGAGCGATCCTCGATCACTTGGGGTGAATAGTTCACCCCAAGTGATCGAGGAATCTCCCACGCCCGGGACGATGGTGCGATAGGGGTGAAATACTCGCCCCTATCGATCAAACTTCCGCCGAATGCCGGCGGTTGTGCGATTGGGGGCGTGCGCCGTTCGGTCTTCCTCCGCGCGAACCTCACGAGCCGTTCGGTCTTCCTCCGCGCGAACCTCTCTAGGCGTTCGGTCATCCTCCGCGCGAGCCTCGCTTGCCGTTCAGTCTTTCCCCGCGCGAACATCACCTTCCGGCCAGGTGCGCTCCGGGTGGTCCTCGGCTACCGCTCGATCGCCTCGGCGCGTCCGCGGCTGACGCCGGGATTCGTGCCGTCCCAGAGCCGAACGGCGAAGTCGATACCCGCCCCTACGGCACGAGTCCGTACACCAGCCCTATGAACGCGTAGAACCCGTCCGTTTCCGGGTCGTACGCCGGGGAGCTCTCGACCATCCGCACGCCGACGAGGCCCTTCGTCGGGAAGATCACGAGGAACTGGCCCAGGTAGCCGTTGGCGTTGTAGCCGATGAACTCCTCGTACTCGATCCTATGGAGGTCGAGCCCTAGCGGGTCGAGCGTCGCGGCGACGGTCGCGGCCGCGTCGTCGCCGAAGACGTCGGTGAGCGCGGCTTCGAACTCCACCCACGACGCGTAGCGGCCCCGGACCCGCTCCGCCCGGGCCATGAAGGCGGGGTCCACTCCAGCATCGCGGAGACTCCTCAACTGCGCGTCGTCGACCACGAAGGTGACGCGTGAGGGGGTGAGCCACCAGAGGAGCCCGCTCGTCGGGGCGTGCGGCGAGCCGGCGCGGAGGCTCTCCTCGAACCAGCGCTCGGCGATCAGTTGTTCTCCCTTCCACGACCCGCGGTCCAGGACGAGCTGACCCAGCTTTGCGAGATCCTCTGCATGGATCTGGAGGCCGGACATGGCGTGCGGGTTCCCCGCAGGGTCGAGCGTCCAGCCGAAGTCGGTGATCCCGAGCTTCGCGAAGAGGTCGTCCCGGAGGAAGAGGTCCAGCCTCCGCCCCGCCGCCTTCTCGACGATCCCGGCCAGGAGGTTGACCGCCTTGTTGTTGTAGAAGAACTCCGAGCCGGGCTCGCTCGTGACCTCGGCGTCGAGCGCCAGTCGGACGAAGTCGTCGCTTGCGTAGATCTCCTCCGTCGACTGTCCCGCCTGGATCCCGGAGGTGTGGTTCAGCAGGTGCCGGAGCGTGACCCGGGCCTTCCGGCCGGTGTTCCACTCGGGGTAGAAGGCGCTGACGGGGACGTCCAGCGAATCGATTGCGCCGAGGGTGATGAGCCGCCCGACCGCCAGGTTGACGATCGACTTCGTCACCGACATCGCCTCGATCGGCCGGCTCTCGCCCAGGGTGTACCACGCGCCCACCAGCTCGCCATCCTTGAGGACGACGAGGGCGTCCGAGTGTGCATCGTTCGCCGCGCGGACCAGCCGCTCGAGCGCGTCGGCATCGACCCGGCCAGCCGCGGGGCCACGTGCGATCTCCACCAGCGGGCCCCTTCGCGCAGCCTCGATCGCCTCGCGAACCGCCGCCGCCAGGCGCTCCGCCACCGGTGAGCCGGGTCGGGCGAGCGTGGTCCGGAACGCGTTCGAGCCGCGCCGGAACTCGCCGGCGATGCTGTCGCCGTCCAGCCGGGCGCGTACGACGATCGCGCGGTCCGGCCACAGCTCGAGGAGGACCGAGTCGCCCGACACCGTAACCCTGGACAGCGGATGGGCGAAGGTGCCCTCGGTCGGGAGAGAGAACGCCCCCCCCCCCCCACCACCCACACCCCGCAGTTCGACCGAGAACGCGACCGGGTGTGACGGGAATTGGATCACACCCTCCCAGGCGCCGCTCCACCGCCCCGCGTCCGATGACACCTCCTGCGCCGCGGCCGAGGGCGGCCGGACCACCAGTGCTGCCCACGCGGCGAGGAGAGGGATAGGCGGGTCGAGCGTATCCTGTATCGCATGGTTGTGTCTCCTCTCGTCAATGGAAATTAGAGCCCATCGTCGATGACCGCCTCGTGG
Source organism: uncultured Gemmatimonadaceae bacterium (assembly GCA_964410055.1). GTDB lineage: Bacteria > Gemmatimonadota > Gemmatimonadetes > Longimicrobiales > RSA9 > CALBZE01. Next base: position 5,786 of record CAYPGK010000028.1, read on the forward strand.
GCCGTTCGGGCTCGGCGGGGCACCGCGTCCCGACCTGCCGGGCGGGTCCGCGATTGTTCGGTTTCCAGGGGAGAACGTGCGGCGGCCGGGATCCCGGACACGGTCCGGGGCCCGCCTCTCGCCCTCATCATCGAGCGCTCGTCCGACCGGGCCGCCTCACGACCGTTCCGCGTCTCATCCCCGGCCAAGCCCTCGTCGCGCCTCCGTGGAGTTGCGTAACTCCGTGCACCGCCGTAACTTCCGGTAGTCCATCCCTCCGAGGTTTCACCCGAGTCGTTCCGCGAGTAGTCCCGATGCCTTATCGTGTGGTTGCGCTGTCGCTCCTGGTCGTCGTGTCCGGCTGCGCCGTCCGTGGCGCCGAACCGCCGGGGTTGGTGGCCGGTTCGAAGGCCGGAGCGGGGTTGGCGTGGACCGCGGAGGGCGCTGGCCAGGGTGTCCCCGCAATGGCGATGGCCCTGGTCGATGGGGGGCGCGGCGCCACGACGGTCAGCGGCGCACGTGCCACCGCAACGGCCGCCCACAATATGGTCGCCCGGGCCGCCGTTCCCCCGTCCGACGGCCGTCAGCGCCCCGTTCGGCGCGTGCGGTCGGTGGATCAGGCCGACCCGAACGTCACGGCGGCGCGGGTGCTCAGGGAAGTGAATGCGGCGCGGCGGCGGGCGGGCGCGCCGCCTCTGCGGGCGGACCCCGCGCTGACGCGGGCGGCGCAGCGGTATGCGCGGGAGCTGGCCTCGCGGCGCGAGATCGAGCACGTGTCCCGGACGCCGGGGCGTCGGACGTTCCGGCAGCGGATTGCAGCGGCGGGCGGGCGCGCGCGGGTCGCGGGGGAGAACCTGGCGCGCCTCACCGCGCGGCCGGCCACGCTGCCGGAGCGCGCCGTCCGGGCGTGGATGCGCTCGCCCGGCCACCGCCACAACATGCTGGACCCGACCTTCCGGCGTACGGGGATCGGCGTCTGGCTCGGAAGCGATGGGGTCTGGTACATCGTCCAGGAATTCGCCTCCGCCGACTGAGGATGGGTCGCCGGACGGCCCGGTCGCGGTGCCGAGCCACGCGGCGCTCGCCGAGTTGCTCGACCGCCACGCGGACTTCGGGCCGGCGCCGCTCTCGCCCGAGATCCGTGTCTTCCAGGCGCGCGGTCTGGTCGAGATCTGGGAGGCCGCCGAGCGCCTTGCCGGCCGCACGCTCCCGCCGCCCTTCTGGGCCTACCCCTGGCCCGGCGGCGCGGCGCTGGCGCGCGTCGTCCTCGACCACCCCGAGTGGATCGCCGGGCGACGCGTCCTGGATCTCGGCACCGGCGGCGGGATCTCGGCGCTCGCCGCGGCCCGCGCCGGCGCCGCGCTCGTCGTCGCCAACGACCTCGACCCCTGGGCGCTCGACACAGCTCGCCTCGCGGCCGACCGGCAGGGGCTCGAGCTCACGCCGCTCCTCGAGGACCTGACGGACCGGCCGGAGACGGTCGAGGAGTACGACGTCGTCCTCTGTGGCGACCTCGCCTACGAGCGCCGCGTCGCGCCCCGCATCCGCCGACTCCTGACCCGCGCCCGCGAGGCGGGCGCGACCGTCCTCGCCGCCGACGCCGGCCGCGCCTACTTCGATACGACCGGGATGCGATTCATCGCCGAGTACACGCTCGACGTACCGGTCGACCTGGAGGGTGTGGCGCAGCGGACGGCGCGCGTTTACGCGGTCGAGACGTAGCCCGCGGTTCGGGCAGGGGCGCGGGGAGATCCCTGCCCTCGGTATAATCCTTGCCCCCCAGCGGGCGGGATGAATCGTGAGCGCAGGAGAGGACTCGGGGACCGCCGCCGGTCGGGCGAGCGGCGCCAGGGCTCGCAGGACCGGCGGGCGGGTGGGGTGGGCGGGCCCATGGGGGACCGGCGCACCCGTTTCTCCATCTTCTATTTTCTCCTCGCCTTCCTGATCCTCCTCGGCATCAACTACCTGCTCGGCCAGCAGGACACGGCGCGGATCTCCTACAGCGAGATGAAGGCGCGGATCGCGGCGGGCCAGATCCAGGAGGTCCGCGTAGGCGACGACGTGCTGCGTGCGACCGTCGCCGACAGCGTTTACCGCACCGGCATGCCGCGTGTGCTCACCGCCGTGCGCGTCCCCGAAGACGAAGAGCTGGTCCCGCTGCTCGAGGCGAACAACGTCGAGTACGAGGGGACGACGCAGGGGTGGTTCGGCCAGGCGCTCGGCTGGCTGCTCCCGCTCGGGCTGCTGCTCCTCTTCTGGGTCTGGATGCTGCGCCGGATCAACCCGGCGCAGGGCGTGATGACGGTCGGGAAGAACCGGGCACGGATCGTCGGCGAGGAGGGGACGGGCGTGACGTTCGCGGACGTCGCCGGCGCGGACGAGGCGAAGGAGGAGCTGGTCGAGGTCGTCGACTTCCTGAAGACGCCCGAAAAGTTCGCGCGGCTCGGCGCGAAGATCCCCAAGGGCGTGCTCCTGGTCGGGCCGCCGGGGACGGGGAAGACGCTCCTCGCCCGCGCGGTCGCGGGGGAGGCGGGCGTGACCTTCTTCTCGATCAGCGGCTCGGAGTTCGTCGAGATGTTTGTCGGCGTCGGCGCCGCGCGCGTGCGCGACCTCTTCGAGCAGGCGAAGGCGAACGCGCCGTGCATCGTCTTCATCGACGAGCTGGACGCGCTCGGCAAGGCGCGCGGCGTGGGCGGGATCATGGGCGGCCACGACGAACGCGAGCAGACGCTGAACCAGCTCCTGGTCGAGATGGACGGCTTCGACCCGCGCACGGGCGTGATCATCATGGCGGCGACGAACCGGCCGGAGATCCTGGACCCGGCGCTGCTGCGCCCGGGCCGCTTCGATCGCCAGGTCGTCGTCGACCGGCCGGACAAGCGGGGACGGGAGGCGATCCTGCGCGTGCACGCGACCGGGATCAAACTCGCGCCGGAGGTCGAGCTGGCCGAGGTCGCGAAGCGGACGCCGGGCTTCGTGGGCGCGGACCTGGCCAACCTGCTGAACGAGGCCGCGCTCCTCGCCGCCCGCCGCGACAAGAGCGCCGTCACGATGGAGGAGCTGGACGAGGCGATCGACCGCGTGGTCGCGGGGCTCGAGAAGAAGAGTCGGCTGATCGACGAGAGGGAGCGGCGCATCGTCGCCTACCACGAGGCGGGCCATGCGATCGTGGCCGAGCGCGTCGAGACGGCGGACCCGGTGCACAAGATCTCGATCATCCCGCGCGGCGTGAGCGCGCTCGGCTACACGCAGCAGCTCCCGACGGACGACCGCTACCTCCTCCGCCACCAGGAGCTCCTCGACCGACTGGCCGTGCTGCTGGGCGGTCGTGCCGCCGAAGAGGTGGTCTTCGGCGAGGTCTCGACCGGGGCGGGGAACGACCTGGAACGCGCGAGCGAGATCGCGCGGCGCATGGTCACCGAGTTCGGGATGTCGGACCGCCTCGGGCCGGTCCACCTCTCGTCGCGCCGCGGCGCGCTGTTCCTCGACGGGCGCGGCGCGCAGCCGGGCGAGGAGCCGGGGCGCGGGTTCAGCGAGGAGACGGCGCGGGTCATCGACGCGGAGGTGAGAAGGCTCGTCGGCGAGGCGCACGACCGGGCACTCGACCTGCTGCAACGGGACCGCGACATCCTGGACGAGCTGGCGCAGCGCCTGCTCGAGCAGGAGATCGTGGACCGCGAGGAGCTGCGCCGCCTGATGGGCGAACCCGAGCACAAGCCTGGCGACGACGTCCGGCCCGACATCGGGCACATCCCCGATCAGGCGGCGGACTGAGAGACGACCCATGGCCCGACCGCTGCGCGAGATCCCGGCGGTTCCGACCCAGGCCGAGGTCCACATCGGCGACGTCGCACGGGCCACCGCCTTCGCCGAGTTCCTGCGCTCGCACCGCGGCGAGCGCCACATCGTCGCGCTCCAGGACTACCCCGACCCGGACGCGATCTCCTCCGCCGTCGCCTACCGGACGCTCGCCGCGCACTTCGAGATCGACACCGACATCGTCTACGAGGGGCGCGTAAGCCATCAGGAGAACCTGGCGCTGATCCACCTGCTCGACATCGAGCTGACCCGCTTCACGGACGCGCTCCCCCTTGACCGGTACGACGGCGCCGTCTTCATCGACAACCAGGGGACGACGACGCGGCTGACCGACCGGCTGCACGAGGCGGGCGTCCGGACGCTCGCGATCATCGACCACCACGCGCCGCAGGGCGTGCTCGAGCCGGAGTTCAGCGACATCCGCCCCGTCGGTGCCGCGGCGACGATCCTGATCGACTACCTGCGCAGTGGCGAGATCCTCACCCTCGCCCCGGACAACGCGGAACACGTCCACCTGGCCACCGCGCTGAACCACGGGCTGCGCAGCGAGACGAACGGCTTCATCCGCGCCGGCGCCGAGGAGTACATCGCCGGCGCGTACCTGAGTCCGTTCGTGGACGCGCAGCTCCTCGAATCGATCCTGCGCGTGCAGCGCAGCCGCGGCACGATGGAAGTGATCCGGGTGGCGCTCACGGAGCGCACGGTCCGGGGCGGGATCTCGCTGGCCGGCGTCGGCTACCTGCGCCACGCGGACCGGGACGCGATCCCGCAGGCGACGGACTTCCTGTTGACCGAGGAGAACGTGCACACCGCGATCTGCTACGGGATCCTGCTGGGCGAGGGGGAGCGGGAAGTCGTGGTAGGCAGCGTGCGCACCTCCAAGCTCACGCTGGACGTCGACCAGTTCCTCAAGACCGCGCTCGGCACCGACTTCCGCGGCCGCTACTACGGCGGCGGCCGCGCCCGCGCCGGCGGCTTCGAGATCCCGACCGGCTTCCTCGAAGGCACCACCGACCCGCAGGAGATGCGGATGAAGTGGGACGCCTTCAACCGTCAGATCAAGCGCAAGATCTTGCGGGCGGCGGGGATCGAGTTGGAGGACGAGAGTGCGGGGGTGAAGGGGGCCGGCGCCCAGCCCTAGCGGAGGGCGATCACTGCTCTTGCCAGCTCCAGACGCAATAGTCGTCGCCGCGGGAGGCGCAGCGAATGTGCCGGACGATGGGCCGGTGGCGCAGGTAAGAGGCGACCAGCTCCTCGATGACGGCCGTGTAGAAAGTGCACCCGACGCCCTCGGGGTCGAGACCCGCGGTCATCGCGCCGCGGAGCCGGGCTTCGAGGGGCCAGCCCTGGACCTCGACGGCGGCGCCGCAGGCGATCTGCCGGAGCGTCCAGCGCGTCGCGCGGCGGACGACGCGGGCGGCGACAGAGCCCGGGAGCACGCCGAGCACACGGACCGCGGCCGCGGTCCGTCGCTTGTAGGCGCGCTCGGCGATGCGGGCGCCCGCATCGCGCAGGATCGGCTCTGCATCCGGCCTCCGCAGGATCAGCCGGAACAGGTCGCGCACTTCATCGGCCGGCACGCTGCGCGCCTTGCGCACGGCCTCTTCGTAGCGCCGGATCTGGGACTCTACGACGCCCGTCAGCCCGAGGCGCCGCGGCAGGCTTGCCGCGAGGTCCTCGTCCTCGAGCACCTCACGTGGCCGGTCGTGCGCGCGCACCGACTCGAGCAGCACGAGTGGGATCAGCGGAGCGACCGGCACGGAGGGACGTTCGGTCGTACGTCGGCTAGCGACTTCGGTCATGGCCTCACGTATCGAGCCGTAGGATCGGGCCCTAATCTGGCAAAACCATCAGGCCGCGGCAACGTCCATGTCCGGCCCGCTTCCTGCATGCATTGCCGTTCACAACACGCGGCGCCGGTGGACTAGCGAGGAGATCGCCATGGTCGACGAGAGCTGCATCTTCTGTCGGATCATCGCGGGCGAGGAGATGGTGAGCATCGTCCACGAGGACGACCACACCATCGCGTTCATGGACATCCAGCCGGCGAGCCCGGGCCATACGCTGGTCGTCTCCCGCGAGCACTATCCGACCCTTTTCGAGGTGCCCGACGACCTGGCCGCCCACTTCCTCGCCGTGGCCAAGAAGCTGGCGCCCGGCGTCCGGCGCGCGGCCGGCGCCGATGCGATCAACCTCTTCAGCGCCAACGGCCGCGCCGGCGGGCAGGACGTGCTCCACTTCCATCTGCACCTGATCCCGGTCCGGGACGGCGAAGAGTTCGCGCTGCAGCTCCCCAACCCCAACGCCGAGATCCCGACGCGCTCGGAGCTGGATGTAATGGCCGCGCGCATCTGCCGCGCGATCCAGGACGGTGAGCCCGCCGTCGCCGCTGCGCAGGGAGAGGACTGAAGAGATCGGGGCGGGCCGTCCGACCGTCCGCCCCTTCGAGGAGGATAGACATGGATCGGACCCGCACCAGAGGAACGAGCGACGTGGCGCTCAGGGCCGCCGTCGCCCTTGCGATCGGCTTCATGGGCGCGGCCGCATGCGGCCCGCCGGCAGAGGAGCGGGCCACGGATCAGACGCTGGACACCGTGGCGGAGCCCGCGGCCGAGCCAGTGCCGGGTGTGGACACGACGCCGATGATGGACACGTCGCCCGTGGCGGCGCAGCAGACCGTCACGGTCCGGGTGGCCTCCGACGGCACGCTCACGGTCGAGCCGACGACGGTGCGCTCCGGCCCGACCACGTTCCACGTGACGAACAACACGTCCGTCCCCTACGACATCGACATCGACGGCCCCGGCCCCGACCGCGAGATCGAGAACCTGCCGCCCGGCGAGACCCGGCAGGTCAACATGACGCTGCGGGCCGGCACCTACGAGATCGAGGCGAATGCGGAGCGGGACCCCGAACGCGAGCGCGAGGTGTACCTGACGGTCCGCGACTAGGGCGGCGAACGCGCCGCCCCGCCCTTCCTGGCGCGGCGCGGGGCGCGCGCCTATAATGACCGCGTTGCGCGGGCTGCGCAAACACCGCGCGGGGTCTCCGCGAAGCCGCCACGATCCGCCCCATGCGCCGTTACGCACCGTACGATCCTCCCGAGTACATCGACTGGACTCCGGACCCGGAGCTGGTCGCGGAGTTCCGGGCACGTCTGGAAGCGAACCCCGAGCGCAAGGCCGTCGTCGCCGCGCTGGATGAGACGAAGCTCCTTGCGCTCTATGAGGGCCTGCTCCGCAACCGCCTGCACGACCTCGCCCTGAAGCGCTGGGTCCGGCAGGGCGTGATCTCGAAGGCGTGGCTCGGCACGGGCGAGGAGGCCGCGACGATCGGCGCGGTGCACGCGCTCGAGCGCGGCCGCGACGTCGTCGCGCCGATGATCCGCAACGCCGGTGCCTGCCACGAGTTCGGCATGCCGGTCGAGGACCTTTTCCGCGGCTACCTCGGCACCGCCGACTCGCCGACGGGCGGCAAGGACCTGCACGTCGGCGACCGCTCGCGCGGCGTGATCCAGCCGATCTCGCACGTGGCCGACATGGTCCCGGTCATGACGGGCGTCGCGCTGGCGTTCCGTCGCCGCGGCGAGCCGCGCGTCGCGCTCACCTGGGCCGGCGACGGCTCGACCAAGACGACGGCGTTCCACGAGGGCGTCAACCTGGCCGCGGTGCTGAAGGTCCCGGCGATCATCATCATCCAGAACAACCAGGTCGCGCTGGGCACGCGCCTCGACCAGCACGGCGCGGGCGACTTCCGGGCATGGCCGAAGATGTACGGGATGGCCGGCGCGGAGGTCGACGGCAACAACGTGCTGGACGTCTACGCGGCGACGAAGCTGGCCGCGGACCGCGCGCGTTCGGGCGGCGGCCCGACGCTCATGATCGTGGAGACGTTCCGCATGGGCGGCCACGCGACGCACGACGAGGCCGAGGCTCGGCGCACCTTCCCACCGGAGCTCTTCGAGTACTGGGGCCGCCGCGACCCGATCGGGCTGTACGAGGAGTACCTCGTCGGCGAAGGGATCGGCCGCGACGTGCTCGAGGAGATCGAGGCGCGCGTGACCGAGGAGATCGACCGCGCCGCCGAGCTCGCACTCGCCTCCCGCGAGGAGAGGATGCCGGCGCCCGAGTCCGCCGAGTTCGAAGGGATCAGCGCCGGCGTCCGCCAGCCCGGACTCGCCGCACGGCTCCAACTCCGCTGAATTCTGGTACGCTTCTTCCCCTTCTCGTCCGCGCGTGTCGACGAGAGGAGTGCATGGACGAAGCGGCGTTTACGGTCGGGGTCGAGGAGGAGTACCAGCTCGTCCATCCGGACGGGTACGAGCTCCAGGGCCGCGCGCCCGCGATTCTCGAGAACGGCGATCCGGTCAAGGAAGAGTTCCAGCGCACCATGGTCGAGGTCACGACGTCGATCTCGGCCAGCGCGCTCGAGGCGGCGCAGCAGATCCGAGCGCGGCGCGCGCGGGTCGCACGGCTCGCAGCGGAGCACGGTATCACGGTCGCGGCTTCGGGGCTGCATCCGGTGGGGCCGTACCCCGCCGAGCAGGTGAGCGACGTCGCGCACTATCGCCGCATCGCCGAGGAGGGCGGCGCGCCGATGCGCGAGCTGCACATCTTCGGCATGCACGTGCATGTGGCGGTGCCGGACGCCGAGGCGGCGGTCCGGGCGATGTGCGGCGCCGCGCCCTACATCCCGCACCTGCTCGCGCCCTCGTGCAGCTCGCCGTTCCACCGTGGCGAGGACACGGGCTTCGAGAGCTTCCGCACGATCCTGCGCGGGATGTCGCCCAGGGTCGGGCCGCCGCTCCCGGTCGCGACGGCGCGCGAATACGGACGCCTGGTCCGCATGCTCTGCACGGAGGGGCACCGGTCGGCCGACGAGAGCCCGATCGCGTGGGACATCCGGCCGAGCCAGCGCTTCCCGACCGTCGAGTTCCGCTTCTTCGACTGCTGCCCGAGCATCGAGACGGCCACGCTGCTGATCGCGATGGCGCGCGCGCTCACCGTCATGTACCACGACCGGCCGCCGCCGCAGCCGTCGGGGCTCGAGCAGCAGCTCCTGATCGAGAACCGCTGGCGCGCGGCGCGCTACGGAATCGAGGCGCGCTTTTTCCGCCTCGATCCGTTGACGGGCGAGGAGCGCGGGGCGCGCGACCTGATCGTCGCGCTGATCGACCGGCTCGGCCCGATCGCCGAGCGGCTCGGCGATGGTCCGGTCCTCGCCGGTGCCGCGCGCGTCCTCGAGCAGGGCACCGCGTCCGCTGCAATGCGGCGCGTCTTCGAGGAGACCGGCTCATACCCCGAGGTCGTGCGCTGGGTGGTCGAGCGGACGCTGGAGGATACGGCGGAGCCGGGCGCACGGCGCGGCGATGTCGAGGGCGGCGCCGCAGGCGCGAAGGCGGCCTGAGTCGTCAGACGCCGCAGCGGTCCGCGACGTCGAGGAACTGCGTCAGGATACGGTGGGTCAGACCCCAGATCACGTATTCCCTGTAACGTAGAGACGGGAACGCGCGGCGGCCCTCTTCGAGCTCGATCAGGATCTCGCTGACCGCGCGCGGGTCGCGCAGCTCTGAGATCGGGATCCAGAGCGCGGCGTCGACCTCTCGGGCGTCCGGGACCGCGGACGTGTCGGGCGGCACGCCGACCACGAAGGGCGCGATCAGGATCCGCGGCAGCCTGGGGTTTCCGGGGAGCAGCTCGTCGAGCGCGCCGAGGAGGGTGCCGGTGCGGACGAGGGGGACGCCGGTCTCCTCCTCGGTCTCGCGGTACGCGGTCGCAACGAGGTCCGGGTCGGTCGGGTCCCGGCGTCCGCCGGGGAGCGCCATGTGACCGGACCAGGGGTCGCTCTCGCGTTCGGCGCGCTTGATCAGGAGCAGCTCGAGCTCGTCACGGGGGCGGAGCACGATGGAGACGGCGGCCTCGTGCACGGACGGCGTGCGAGGTTGCCGGGCGGGCGGCCGTCGCTGGAGCGCCCGCTCGAGGACCGTGAGTCGTGGATCGTCGATCATCCTCATGTGCCGGTACCCGCATCGCGCCACGGGTGTTTCCCCGCGCCGATGCGTGGATGCGATTCCGGGACCACGGGGCGCGCGCAGGGCGCGCCGAACTACACGCGACTTTCGCGTGTATTCGAAGCCAGGTGGCGTACAGTCAGACGAGTCGATGAAGGCAGCCCGGATCCGAATCACGCTGGCGATCCTCGCCGGGACGCTCCTTGCCCTCGGGTGCGGCCGGGACGGCGTCGACGTGCGTGTCGATGCCGGGCCCGTCCTCGCGCGCGGGCGCGCGTACGCGCACGAACTCATCGGCAAGGCTCGCGGCGCGGAGCCGCTCGCCGCAGGCGACGTCGTCGCACTCGGCTACCTCGAGCGGCTGCGCCTCGGGCTCGGCAGCCCGTTCCGCCTGATCGACCAGGCGCTCAACGATCCGCGGCTGGACGACGCCACGCGACGCAACCTCGCCCGCGCCCTCCTCGCCCGCACGCTCGATGGCCAGGCATACATCGTCGACCCGGCTGCGCTGGACCGGATCGGCGCGTCCGGCTACCGCCCGCGGCCGGGCGCCGGCCGGCACCACCTCGACCTGATCGAGAGCGCAGTCACCGAGGCGCGCGACCCGCGCGCGGGCGAGCTGGCCGTCCGGCTCGCGTACGCGCTGGCCGCCGCGGAGGCGGGCGCATCCCGGCGCGGACCCGAGCTGGCCGCGCAGGCGGCCGCGCTGATCCGGGACCGGCAGGTCGCTCGGGCGGACGCCGAGCGGCTGGTCCGCGAGGCCGGCGCGACCGGGCGCGACCCCGTCGAGCTCGTCCCGGCCTGGCGAGCGGCGCGTCGCTTCCAGGTCGAGCGCCCGCTCCTCGCGCCGCTGCCGCTGGTAGTCGAACGCGAGGCGCTCGAGCTGGCGCCGCGCCTGGCCTCGGCGATCCGCGAGGCCCCGCGCCGCGCCACGCCGAACCCCGCGCCCAGGGCAGGCGAGGTGCCGCTGCTCGGACCCGACGCCGCGCTCCGACTGGTCGAGGCCGCCGACTCGCTCGACATGCCGCCGCAGTCGCCGGTCGTCGTCGCCATCGGGATCCACGAGCGCGAGCTCTTCGCCGCGCCCCTCGACGCCGCCACGCGCGCCGCACGTGAGCGCTTCGCCGAGCGCGCGACCAACGAGGAGCGCCTGGCCGCCGAGCACGCGATCCTGGCAGCGAGCGGCCCGGTCGGCGGCCCGGCTGCGCGCGCGCTCCTCTCGGCCGCCGTCGGACTGCGGCCGTTCGCGCAGGAGCGCGTCTGGTTCCCCGGCTTCGGCGGCCCCTCCGCCCGCGAGCTCGAGGACCGCTTCGGCCTCGCCGCCGTCACCTTCGAAGACATGCCGCCCGCATGGCGCCCCTACTACCGGCGCATGCTGGCCGACGCGCTGACCGATCTGCAGCGCGTGCTCCCCTCGCTCGACCTGCGCGGGCTGCGGATCCACTTCGGCCGGAGCTCGACCAAGGCGGAGACGCTCGCCGTCCATGATCCGCGGCGCCGCACGATCTTCCTGCCGCCGTCGACCGGCGCGGGGACGATCGCGCACGAGGTTGCGCACGACCTCGACTGGCAGGTCGCGCTGCGGCGGTTCCGAGTCCGCGGCGACTACGGCTCCGACCGCGCCACGCGAAGCGGCGGCGACCGTCTCGTCGAATCGCTCCGCAAGCTGACGACGGCGACGCTGCTGCCGCCCATGCCCGGCGACTCCGTGGCGCCGATCCACGCCCAGCGGCCGGCCGAGGTCTTCGCCCGCAGCCTCGACTGGTTCGTCGTCGTCGCGCTCGCGGGCGAGGGGCGCATGAACGGGTATCTCTCCTCGGTGCAGGATGACCTGCTCACCGGCTACGGCACCGTGCTCCCGCCGGATGTGACCGGGACCGCCGGGCTCGCGCTCGTCCGCATCCTCGACGAGGTCGCGCCGATCTACCCGGCGACGCGTGAGAGCTTCCTGCGCGGCTACGGCCCGTTCCGCCCACTCACGCCGTACGACCTGGTGCGACAGGTCGTCGAGAGCGAGCTGCCGGAAGACGACACGTCGCTGCAGCCGATCCTCGTCGCCTCCATCGAGGAGGTGCCGGCGCCGCAGATGACCGCCGCCGGCGCGGTGCACGACGCGTTCGCCGCCCTCGAACGCGCCCGCGACGATGCGCTCGCCGCCATCGACGCCTGGACCTGCGGGCTGCCCGCCGCCGCCTACGACCGCCACCTCGAGATCGCGCGGCGTCGCCTCGTGGCACACGCGACCGGCGCCCGCGCCCGCGGTATCGCGCTCCGCTACGCCGAGCTGTTCGCCGGGATCGAGGGCCGCCGCTGGCTCGCGCGCCGGCTCAACGGCGCGCCGACCCGGCCCGCCGCCACGGATGACGCGACCGCCGAGCTCCTCCTCGAGCTGGCCGAGCGTGCACGCACCGCCGCCGACGTGCCGATCCGGCCCGAGACAGGGCCGCTCGGCGCGTTCACGCCCCCGTCGACGTGCGGCACGCCGGCGTGGTGGACCGGAAATGGTGTCGTGTGAGGGAGTGGCTCAGGTGACGGCGAGGCCTTCCAGGTCGGCGAGGCGGTCTTCGACGATCGCTCTCTCGACCTGCGCGTCAATGCCTTCCGCGATCTTGTGGGCGCGCTTGTAGCAACGGATCGCGACCTCGTACCTGCGCTCGTGGCGATGGATGTCGCCGAGCAGGCGGAGGCAGCCGATCTGGCGGTACTTGTCTCCGTGGGCGTCGAAATAATCTAAGGCTTTCGTCGCCAGCGCTTCCGCTTCATCATATTCACCGATGGCGACCAGCGACTCCGCCTGGTTGAGCAACGCCACGATCTGGAGCGATTGATCGCCGAGCTCCCGCGTGATCTCGACCGCTTCGCGCGCGGCCTCCAGCGCGCTCCGGTGGTCCCCGGCGAGGTTCAGGATGGCCGCTTCGTTGGTGAGCGTCATCGCTTCCCCGCGACGATACCCGGCACGGCGGAAGCTCTCGCGAGAGTCCTGGAAGTGCTTCCGCGCCGCTGCCAGGTCCATGGAATGGGCGGCGATATGGCCGAGGTTCTGATGTGCGAGCCCGCGGATGCGGACGTCGTCGCTGATCACGAGGATCTGTTCGAGGAGCGGGACCGCGGCGATGTAATCACCGCGGCTCAGATAGACGGCGGCTTCGGCGTTCAGCGCTTCGGCAAAATATTCGGGCAACTCCGCACGAATTGCCGTCTGGGCGCTCGCACGGGCCGCCTCGAGTGCCAGGTCCCAATCGCACTTCTGCCGATAAACAGACGACTTACGCCGAAGCGCCTCGGCCACGATCTTCGGCGTGCTGGCAGTGGTCGCGAGGGATTCGTAGACCTCTAGAGCCTGCTCGAGATCACCGCTTCTTTCGAGGCGGACACCCTGCTCGAGATTTTCGCGTTCGTCGCGCATGGATCTTGCCCGTTACGCGTGGACCACATCGCAGGGCCGCACCCTCAATCACTCCATTCTAGGAGGGAGCAATGATTCGCTCAAGGTTCCTGATGTCGGGCCTCGGACTTGCCATTGTCCTGGGAGTGGCAGCATGCAGCGAGCCGACGGCCCTTGCTGTCGACGAGGTCCAGCCCGAATTCTACTTCGGGGGTGGGCAGACCGCCGGCAGCGACAGCGGCAACCCACTGATCTGCCCGACGCGTACGACGCGCTCGGCCACCGGGATCATCCGCCAGAACGGCGGCACGGTCACGCTGGACGGCCACAGCGTCACGTTCCCGCCCGGCGCCGTCTCGAAGCCGACCGCGGTCACGATCCGGACGCCGGCGTCGAAGCATCTGATCGTCAACCTTCGCGCCGATGGCCAGGAGTTCCCCAGCTTCCGCAAGGCGGTCACGGTGAAGGTCAGCTACGAGCGCTGCAACCGCAGGGTCGACCCTGCCGACCTCGTCGCCTGGCAGATCGATCCGGCCAGCGGGGAGCTGATCGAGCAGATGCCGAGTTCGGTGAACCCGGCCAAGCGGACCGTTACGTTCAAGACGTTCCATTTCTCACACTTCGTCATTGCTGACTAAGTGAATACATCACGACGTTCCGGTGGTGTCTCGCGGTACCGTTTCCGGAAGTCGACATCGTAGACGTCGGTCCGCCCGCTACACGTGAGGGCGCGTGGTATCGGGGCGGATCGGGCTTCGCGGAGATGCACCACCGATAAGGATTGCCGAGGCATACTCTGTAGGGTTGCGGCCCGATGTGGTGAAAGGCGGCGGCCGCGTGGGAGTGAGCTGCCACCCCGCCCCCCCGGCGGTGGACACCCATAAGTTATAGCCGGAAG
>CAYPGK010000028.1:19886-36794 GCA_964410055.1 uncultured Gemmatimonadaceae bacterium
GTCGCGCGCCGTTGGGGGGGGTGGGGGGGGGGGGGTGGGGGGTGGGGGGGGGGGGGGGGGGGCGCCCCCCCCCCCCCCCCCCCCGCCGCTGCGTTCGACACCATTACGTTATCGCCTGACGGCACTCCGCCGACGGGACTTCGTCGTGGGGACTCCGTTAAGGGGACTCCGCCGAGGGGACTTAGTCGAGGAACTTTGTCGAGGGGGGCTTCGACCGGGGGCGGCGAGCCCGGCGCCTGCGGATTTCGGGACTTTCACACCCCCGGCACGTTGGCGCCCCAGATGATCTTGTGGAGCTGGATCTGATAGCGGACAGGGAGCCGGTCCTCGAGGATCCACTCCGCGAGCTGCTGAAAGTCGATCTCGTCCCAGACGGGCGAGAAGAGGATGGCGCGTAGCGTCCCCTGGCGGACGCGGCCGACGAGGCCACGCTCGTGGATGACATTGTGCGCCCATTCGTAATCCGCCCGGTCCTTGATCACGAACTTGACCTCGTCGCGCTCGGTCAGGTGGTCGAGGTTCGACCACAGGTTGCGCTGCTCCTCACCCGAGCCGGGGCACTTGAGGTCCATGATCTTGTGTACGCGCGGGTCGAGGGGCGAGACGTCGACCGCACCCGAAGTCTCGACCAGCACGGTGTAGCCGCGGTCGAGGAGCATCTCGGCCAGGCGGAACGCATTGCGATGGATCAGCGGTTCGCCGCCCGTGATCTCGACGAGTCGCGTGCCGATCGCGTCGACCCGCTCGAGGATCTCGTCGAGCGTGACTTTCTCGCCGCCGTAGAACGAATACTCGGTGTCGCACCACGCGCAGCGCAGCGGACAGCCCGTCAGCCGGATGAAGGTGCACGGCAGCCCCGCCCAGGTGCTTTCGCCCTGGATCGAGTGGAAGAGTTCGGTTAGGCGCAAGAAAGCGGGCATGGTGTGGGCTGCTATGGTCGAGTTCGCTTAGAGCGCGCCTGTCGGCGCAACGCGGCCGTCCCCGCGCGCCGAAGGCGCGCCTCCAGGCGCGCTCCCTCGGCTCGCCCCTACCTCCTCTTCCCTACCAGGAACCTCAACGGCGACTCCCGTACCACCGCATCGACAATGAAGAAAAGGTTCGCCGGCCGCTCGGCCATGCGCCGCATGAGGTACGGATACCAAGCCTCGCCGAAGGGAACGTAGATGCGCAGGTTCCAGCCGTCGTCGACGATCTTCTGCTGGAGGTCGCGGCGGATGCCGTAGAGCATCTGGAACTCGAAGTCGCTGGCGGGGATCCCCTCGGCGCGGGCGAAGTCGATGGTGGCGCGGATCATCCGCTCGTCGTGGGTCGCGATCCCCGGGTAGTTGCCGTCCTTCAGGAGCATCTTCATGAGACGCACGAAGTTGGCGTCGACGTCCTTCTTGTCGGGGAAGGCGACGCTCTCGGGCTCCTTGTATGCGCCCTTGCAGAGTCGGACGCGGGCGCCGAGCTCGTTGAGCGTGCGGATGTCGGCTTCGCTCCGGTAGAGGTAGCTCTGGATGACGACGCCGATGTTGCGGTAGCCTTCGTCCCAGACGCTGCGGAAGAAGTCGAGCGTGCGCTGGGTGTAGGCGCTCGACTCCATGTCGAAGCGGATGAAGATCTGCTTCTCGCGCGCGGAGTCGAGGACGCGGCCGACGTTCTCGCGCAGGAACGCCTCGTCGATGTCCTGGCCCATCTGCGTGAGCTTGAGCGACGCGTTGGCGTCGAGGCGCTCGGCGGCGATGCGGTCGAGGAGCTGGAGGTAGACGTCCGCCGCGGCGACGGCCTCCTCGCGGCTGCTCACGGACTCGCCCAGGTAGTCGAGCGTGACGTGCGCCCCGGTCTCGTTGATCGCTCGGGCCGCCTGCACCGCATCGTCCAGCGTCTCGCCCGCGACGAACCGGCGAGCGACGCCGCTCGCGAACGGCGCCTCCGTTGCGATGCGGCGCATGAGGCGGCTCTCACTCATGAAAAGGATGGCATCCCTCAGCATCAATCCTCCAGCTCGGTGCGGCGTCGCGCGATGGCGGCGTCCAGCTCCGCCTTGACCTCGAAGAGGGAGAGGTCGAGCAGGGCGCGCGTCGCGTCGTCTGGCGTCTTGCCGGTCGAGAGGTCGCCCGACTCGACGTGGTCCATGATCCCGGCACCTGTCGCGGCCCAACGCAGAAAGACCAGGAACCCCACGAACGGGCGTTCGGGGTCCCCGGTCTCTTCGGTGTCGATCGCGACGGTGTACGGCTGGCCGTCGGAGCCGGTGAATGCAGGTGGGCGGTCGTGCTGGGCGATGTAGCCGCCCAGCGTCATGTCCGGGATCGTGTCGTCCGCCTGGCCGCCAAGCGCCTCGCGTACGTCGAACCCCGGCTCCAGGACCTCCTCCGCCGCGGACTCCAGCGCGCGACGCTCGAGAATGTCGAGGATCTCGTCGTTGCTCGGCTCGGACATGCGAAAAACCTGCTGTCGTGGCTCCGGCACCACGCTACGGCCGTGTGAACGTGTGGGTTATGAAACTAGCCGATCGGCTCCGGCCGCGCTACCGGCTGGGAGTTTTACCCGGGAAGGGCGAATTCGTGCGTGGATTCGCCGGTTCGGTGGGCTGGATCGAGGCGGATGGGCGGGTTCGACGTCCCGGCGCGGGCGGGATCGGGGGCGAAGGGTGGTTCCGCCGCGGTCGGTCCGCCGCACGCACCGCGAGTCCTCGAGATTTGCTCATCCACCGGGTCGGCCCGTAAGCTTGCACGCGTGCACGGAGGTGTGGACCATGTGTTGGCCGACAGCATGGCGGAGGTGGAGATGAAGGCGGCGATCTTCCACGAGTATGGCGGGCCGGAGGTGGTCCGGATCGAGGAGGTCGAGCGGCCCGAGCCGGGGTGGGGCGAGGTGGTGGTCGAGGTGAAGGCGGCGGCGGTGAACCACCTGGACCTGTGGGTGCGGCGCGGGCTGCCGATCGAGACGACGATGCCGCACATCGGCGGGTCGGACATTGCGGGAGTGGTCGCGGAGTTGGGGCCGGGCGTCGAGGGGGTCGAGGTCGGGGAGCGGGTCGTCGTGAACCCCTCGCTCTGGTGCGGGCGCTGCGAGTGGTGCCACGCGGGCGAGGAGTCGATGTGCGTGCGGTTCCGCCTCCTCGGCGAGCACACGCAAGGCGGCTTCGCCGAGTACGTCGCGGTCCCGGCGTCGAACCTCTACCCGATCCCGGAGGACTACCCGTTCGAGAAGGCGGCCGCGGTGCCGCTGGTGTTCCAGACGGCTTGGCGCGGGCTGATCACGCAGGGGCGACTGCGCGCCGGGATGGACGTGCTGGTGACGGGGGCGTCGGGCGGCGCGGCGACGGCGGCGATCCAGATCGCGAAGCACGCGGGTGCGCGCGTCTTCGCCGTCACCACGGGCGAGAACGTCGAGCGGGTGCGCGCCCTCGGCGCCGACGTCGTCTTCGACCGCACCGCCGTCGACTACTCCGCCGAGCTCTGGAAGGCGACGGGCAAGCGCGGCGTCGACGTGATCTTCGACTCCGTGGGCGAGGCGACGTTCGCGCAGAACCTGCGCTCGCTCGCGCGCGGCGGGCGCCTCGTCGTCTATGGCGCGACGACGGGCCCACAGGGAGCGATCGACCTGCGAAATCTCTTCTGGAAGCAGTTCGAGGTCATTGGTACGACCATGGCGAGCCGGAGCGAGTTCGAGACCGCCATGAAGCTCGTCTTCCGCGGAGAGCTCGAGCCCGTCATCGACGTCGTCTGGCCGCTCGACCGGGCTCGGGACGCGCACGAGCGCCTCGAGCGCGGGGAGCAGTTCGGCAAGGTCGTGCTCGTGCCCTGAGTGGGCCGGCCGCCGACGCCGGCCCGGCTCGACCCTGCTCGTTATCCGCCAGTTGGCCGTCGAAGCCGCCGTCTGGAACGGTTCGTGCCCCTCTGGAGGGTGGGTCGCGTGTGTCCCCCAACGGAGGGCGTTTCGATGGACGTGTTGTTGATTCTGGCGATCCTGCTGATCCTGCTGGCGCTGCTCGGTTTCGGTGGCGTGTGGTCGGCGCTGCGGAGCGCGGCGTGGCTGATCCTGGTGATCGGTTTGGTGATCCTGGTGCTGTCGTTCATATTCTAGGCCCGGCCGGTCATGGCGGCCGGCACGGTGGTCCGCACGGCGGCGGTTGCGGGGGGCGCGGCGACGGCCGGGGCGGACCGCATGGCGGGTGGCCGGGTGGCCGGGTGGCCGGCAAGGTGGCAGGATCGAGCAACCAGGAGAAGGAATGGCGAAGAAGCCGGAGGCGTGGGCGCGGGAGGGGGCGCGGATCGTCGGGGACTACGAGATCTTCCGCGTTCGGCGCGACGCAGTCCGCTCGCCGCGGACGGGAGCGTTGCTGGACCGGCACGTCCTGGAGATGCGGGACTGGGTGAACATCGTCCCCGAAACGACGGACGGCCGGATCGTCCTGGTCGAGCAATATCGATTTGGGACAGGCGAGGTCACGCTGGAGTTTCCGGCGGGGATCATCGATCCGGGCGAAGGCCCGTGCGAGGCGGGGGTGAGGGAGCTGCTGGAGGAGACCGGGTATCGGGCCGCGCAATGCGTGCATGTGGCGGAGGTGGATCCGAACCCGGCGCTACAGGACAACCGGGTCCACGTCGTCTACGCCTCGGGGTGCACGTGGGTGGGCGAGCCGGAGCAGGACGAGGGGGAAGACATCCACGTCCACGTCGCGACGGTGGAGGAAGTCGACCGGTGGGTCGCGGAGGGGCGGATCCGTCACGCGCTCGCGGTGGTCACGTGGTGCATGTGGAAGATCGCGGGCGCGGGCAAGAGCGCCGGTTCGGGCGTAGGCTCTGACGCGGGTGTGGGCAAGGCGCACGCGCGGTAATCGCGGCGTCACGGATTCTTACGCGTCCAGCGGTCCGAGTCGCGGATGCGGTACTTCTCGAGGACGCGGCCGAACGCGTCTTCGAGGTCGATGCCCTGCTCGTTGGCGATGGTGACGATCACGAAGAGGATGTCGGCGAGCTCGAGAGCGAGGTCCTGCTCGGGCTCGCCGACTTTTTTCGGTTTGTGGCCGTAGCGGTGGTTGAGCTCCCTGGCGAGCTCGCCGACCTCCTCGATCAGGCGGGCGAGGTTGGAGAGCGGCGGCCAGTAGCCCTCCTCGAACTGGGAGATCCAGGCGTCGACGGCGCGCTGGGCGTCGCGGATGGTGATCCCGGGTCGTTGCGTGCTCATGGGGCGAAGCTACCGCGACGCGCGGCAGTGCGGCAAGGACCGGCGGGGGCCTGCAAGGGCCGAGCGGGCCCGCTCCATGGCGCCGCCGCGGCCCGGATCTTAGCTTCTCGCGCATGGCGCTCCTGCTCGCGACGCTCCCCTGGATCGCGTTCCTCGGCTTCATCCCGGTCCTCTACCGGAGACGGCCGCGGCTGCGGGACTACCCGCCGCCGTCGGGCGGGCCGCTCGTTTCGATCATCGTCCCGGCGCGCAACGAAGCTTCGCACATCGGCTGGTGCGTACGTTCGCTCCTGCAGACGCGGTACCCGAACCGCGAGCTCGTCGTCGTCGACGACCGCAGCGAGGACGGCACCGGCGAGATCCTCGAGGCGCTGGTGGAGCGCGGGATCGACGACGTGCGCGTGGTCGCGGGCGAGCCGCTCCCGGCGGGTTGGTTCGGCAAGCCGTGGGCGTGCTGGCAGGGGTACCGTCACGCGCGCGGCGAGCTGCTCCTCTTCGCGGACGCGGACACGCGGCACGATCCGGATCTGGTCGGCCACGCCGTCGCCGCGATGGAGGCCGAGGGCGTCGATCTGGTCACGGTCCTCCCGCGCCAGGTCCTGGCCAGCTTCTGGGAGCGGGTCGTCATGCCGCAGTTCCTGGTCGCGCTCATGCTCCGCTTCGGGAGCGCGCGTCGCATCAGCCGCGCCCGCGACCCGCTCGACGTGATCGCGAACGGGCAGTTCATCCTGATGCGCCGCGAGGCGTACGAGGCGATCGGCGGGCACGAGGGCGTGCGGGGCGAGGTCGCCGAGGACCTGCGGCTCGCGCAGCGGACGGTCGCCGCGGGGCGTCGCATCCTGGTCGCGCATGCGGAGGATCTGATGACGACGCGGATGTACGCGTCGCTCCGCGAGATCCTGGATGGGTGGTCGAAAAACGTTGCGACAGGCGGGCGGCAGACGGTCCCGCGGTGGCTGCGCCCGGCGCTCCCCTACCTCGTCGCCGCGTGGTTCGTGCTCATGTGGATCTTCCCGCCCGTCGTCCTGGCCTGCGCGCTCCTCACCCCGGCGAGCGACGCCGTGTTGGCGTGGTCCGCCGCGGCGACCAGCGCCTCTCTCCTCTTCTGGCTCCTCGCCTATGCGCGCTTCGGCGTCCTGCGCATCCACGTGCTCCTCTTCCCGCTCGGCGCCGCCGTCGCCGCCTGGATCTTCGTGCGCAGCGGCGTGCGGGGCAGCCGGGTCGAGTGGAAGGGGCGACGTTATGGAGAGGTGCGGGGGTAGGGTGCAGCGCTTCGGTGGCTGGACGCCGCACTACCACCGCCCAGCCAATCTTCCCATAGCGCCGCGACCGTGGCGGGCGTGTTCGGCAGCCCCGGCAGTCCGGCAAGGCTCACGGGCGCGTCCGGCTCGGCCAGCATCCGCTCGGCGAGCGCGAGCATCGCCGCCTGGCCGCCCGTCTCGTAGACGAACGCGACGACCGCGATCGAGCGCGGGTAGTAAGTCCACAGCGCCTGGTCGTCCGGGATCGCGGCGCCGTCGCGGATCTGGAGGATCGACGCGTCGCTCGCGGCGGGGTGCGCAGAGGCGAGGATGCCTGTGAGCGCGCGCAGCTCATCCGGGAGCGCCCGGGCCTGCGCCAGCCGCGCCTCCCGCTGCGCCTGCGACTCCGCCCAGATCGCGACCCCCTCGTCGAACCAGTCCGGGAAGGGCGTGCCGTACCCCGTGGCGCGCGGTACACCCTCGAAGAAGCGGGCGGCCAGGAGCACGTGCGCGATCTCGTGCGGGAGCACGTCGCGCCACTGTTCGGCGATGTGGGCGGCGACGGCGTCGTTCGGGCCGCTGAGGCGCCCGGCCATGGCCCGCGTCGTCGGCCAGACGACGATCGCCCGGCCGTTGCTCACACCCGTGCGGTAGCCGCCGCGCGCCTCAAGGTGGATCCGCACGCCCGGCACGGGCGCGCCGAAGAGCTCGCCGAACCGCTCGCGCGCGGCCTCGCACGCCTCGAGCGCGCGCCGCCGGTCGCCGGGGGACGCGGCGTCGCCCGCGATCTCGCAGGCGGGTTCGGATGTGGCGACGGCCGGCGATGCTGTGTGCGGTGGTGTGGGCGATGCGGGCGTGGCCGGCGCTACTGGCGTGGCTGCCATATCGGCCCGGGCTGCCGTCGTCGCTGCGGGCGCGACGAGGCCAACGAGGAGGAGCGCGACGGTGCGCCTGGCGATGCTTCGGGGCACGGACAACCGGATCCTGCTGGAGTACTGCTGTGGCGCGGTCGTACACGGGTCTGTCGGCCGCGGTTCCGGTGGGCGCGGGAGGCTTCGTTGGATAGCACCGGGGCTGGTTCGCGAAGGTGGCGGTTGCGGTGGGTCTGGGAAGATTCGTTGGCGATCGCTGGGCTTGTAGGTGGGGGCGGCGGGCTGTCGGGGCGGGGTGGTGGGGGCCGGGCGCCCGTCCCCTCGACGTAGAAACCCGGCACGGATCGCCACGTTTTCGGATCCGTGCCGGGTTTCTACAGATATGGTGGTCAACTGCACACGCACGTCGTCGAGCGGGGTGACGCGTGCCGGGTTAGCACATTAGCGGTGGTAAACTGCACACGCGCGATTTTTTCCGGCCACGCGTGCCGGGTTTCTCCGCAGTGCAGCCGGACCCACGCCGAGCTTCTCTTGCCCGTCCGCCGCCCGGCCGGACCCGCGCCGGCTTCTCTTGCACGTTCGCCGCGCGGCCGGACCCGCGCCGGACCCGCGCCGGACCCCTGCCCGTCCGCCGCCGTCGCCTACCGCCTTCGCCGACGCCTACCGCCTTACGGCGCCCACTCGACCGTGATCTTGTTCGGGATCAGGCCGGCCTCGTAGCCGCGGTCGAGGAAGAGCTGGACCGAGCGGCGGCCGTCCTCGCCGTAGTCGAGCGTACGCGGGTTCACGTACATCCCCACGAACTCGTCGGTGCGCGTCTCGTCGAGGCCGCGGCTGTACTGGATTGCGTGCTCGAGCGCGGCGGCCCGGTTGTCGAGGCTGTAGGCGATCGACTGCCGCAGGTGCGACGAGATGCGGCTGATGAGCTCGGGCCCGAGGTCGCGGCGGATGACGTTCCCGCCGAGGGGGAGCGGCAGCCCGCCGGTCTCGGAGCCCCACCACTCGCCCATGTCGACCACCAGGTGCAGCCCCTCGTCCTTGTAGGTGAGCTGCCCCTCGTGGATGATCAGCCCGACGTCGGCGCGGCCGTCCTTCACGTGGTCGGTGATCTCGTCGAACGGGACGACGACGGTGTCGGCCTCGGGGAAGTAGAGCTTGAGCGCGAGGAACGCCGAGGTCATCGTCCCCGGCACGGCGATCTTCTTGCCGCGCAGGTCCTCACGTCCGAGCGGCTCACGCGCGACCAGCCGCGGCCCGTACCCCTCGCCCATCGAGGCGCCGTGGGGGAGGAGGATGTACTGGTCGGCCAGGTAGGCGTACGCGTGGATCGAGACCGCCGTGACCTCGAGCTCGCCCGCGAGCGCGCGGCGGTTCAGCGTCTCGATGTCCTGGAGCTCGTGGATGTACTCCAGGTCGCCGGTGTCGACCGCGCCACTGGCGAGGCCGTAGAACATGAACGCGTCGTCGGAGTCGGGCGAATGGGCGACGCGAATCGTACGGGGCATGGTCTCCGTCCGGATATACTGTTCGGCTCGAATGAACGGCCGGGATCTTAGGCCCGTTGCAGGGAAGTGTCAAATACGGCGCCGGACCCGCCTCCGGCGACGGCGGGTACCACGCCCACATGGCGGACGAACGAGGCGTGCTCACCGAACGGATCAAGGCGAAGGCGCGGCAGCTCGGATTCGAGCTGGTCGGGGTCGCGCCCGTGCGCGAAAGCGACCACGCGGAGTTCTATCGCCGGTGGCTCGCCGAGGGGCGCCACGGCGAGATGGCGTACCTCGCGCGTGGCGACGCCGTCGCCCGGCGCCTCGACCCGCACGCCGCGTGGCCGGAGCTGCGGTCCGCGGTGGTGGTCGGGTTGTTCTACGATGGTGGGGGTGAGGGCGCCAGTCCGCGGGCAGGCGCGCGTGCCGGCCCGCGCGACCCAACCCGGCCGGACACCGGCGTGATCGCGCGGTACGCCCGGGGGCGGGACTACCACAAGGTCATGAAGAAGAAGCTGCTCGCGCTCCTGGAGTGGATCGAGGGGGAGGTGGGGCGAGAGCTGCCGACCGCGCGGGCGTACGTGGACACGGGGCCGGTGCTGGAGAGGGAGCTCGCCCGGCGGGCGGGGTTGGGGTGGTTCGGCCGCAACACCATGCTCATCCATCCGCGGCGCGGCTCCTATTTCTTCATCGGCTCGTTGCTCCTCGAGCTGGAGCTTGAGCCCGATGCGCCGTTCGAGGCGGACCGCTGCGGGCGGTGCTCGGCGTGCGTGACGGCGTGCCCGACGGGCGCGCTCCTCGGGCGCGATGCGACGGGCGCACCGGTCATCGATGCGACGCGCTGCATCTCCTACCTCACCATCGAAAACCGCGGCCCGATCCCGCGCGAGCTGCGGCCGGCGATCGCGAACCGGATCTTCGGGTGCGACATCTGTCAGGAGGTGTGTCCGTTCAACCGAAGGTTCGCCAGGCGGACGGCGGAGCCTGCGTTCGCCGCACGGGGGCCGGGGGAGCCGCCGCACGGGGTCGAGGCACTCCCCGGCGATGGCTCGCACCCGGGCACCGATGCGCCTCGGCTCGTCGACCTGCTGGCGATGGACGAGGCAGGGTGGGAGGCCTTCTCCCGCGGGTCGGCGATCCGGCGGGCGGGGTATGCGGGGTTCAGGCGCAACGTCATTGTGGCGATCGGGAACTGGCTGGCGGGAGCGAGTGAGCGGGCGGGCAGTGGGGCGTTGGAAGGCGTGGCGGCGGTCGCGGCGCTCCTCGCCGCGCTCGATGACGCGGAGCCGCTGGTGCGCGGGCACGCGGCGTGGGGGTTGGGGAGGGTGGGGACGGCCGAGGCGCGCCGGGCGCTCGAATCACGACTGGAAGTCGAGGAGGATCCGTTCGTCCGGGAGGAGCTCGTCGCGACGCGGTGGGACACGAGCGCGCCTTCGGCCTGAGCCGTCTGAGCGATACGGTCTCCACCTGAAGTCTCCGGGCTATGACCCGGTCGCCTGCTCCATCACGACC
Source organism: uncultured Gemmatimonadaceae bacterium (assembly GCA_964410055.1). GTDB lineage: Bacteria > Gemmatimonadota > Gemmatimonadetes > Longimicrobiales > RSA9 > CALBZE01. Next base: position 30,177 of record CAYPGK010000028.1, read on the forward strand.
CCACCAGCTCGCGGTACCTTCCCGGGTCCGTAGCGCCCTCCGTGTTGATGACCAGGACGCGGGCCGCGCCGTCGAGGCACAGCGCATCGCGGAGGGGCGGTTCGTCGGCGGGGCGATGGGCGGCCGGCTCCCCGGCCGCGCGGAGGAGCCCCGCCAGCCCCGCCGCCCCGCTCTCCCCGGCCACGATGGCGGGGTCGCCCGCCACCGGTCGCGCCAGCCTCCGCATCGCGGCGACCGCGTCGTCGTCCTCGACGGTCATGAAGGCGTCGGCCGCGTGGGCGAGGATCGACCACGCCGCGCCGGAGGCCCGGTAGCACTCGAGCATCGCCATGACGGTCGGCTCGCCGGACGGGACGGCGATCGGGCGGCCGGCCTGGGCGCACGCGAGCACGCACGCCGCGCGCGCGGGCTCGACGACGACGACGCGCGGACGGCGATCGCCGAGCGTCTCGAAGAGGTGCCCGGCCACCGCCGCGGCGAGGCCGCCGACGCCGGCCTGGACGAAGACGTGGGTCGGCGGTTCGGGAAGCTCGCGGAGCGCCTCGCGGACGAGCGCGGTGTAGCCCTGCATCACGAGCCCCGGCACGCGGGCCTCGTCGGGGTCATCGGTCTCGGAGGTGTCCGAGAGGAGCGTCCACCCCTCCGCGGCGCTTCGGCGCGCGGCCTCGGCGACGGCGTCGTCGTAGGTGCCGGGGACGACGTGGACCGTCGCGCCGAAGCGTTCGATGGCCGCGATCCGCTCGGGGCTCACGCCCTCATGGACGAAGACGACGGCGCGCGCGCCGACCTTTTGCGCCGCGGCGGCGACCGAGCGGCCGTGGTTGCCGTCCGTCGCGCAGGCGAAGGTCATCGAGGCCGCGATTTCGCGCACCTCCGGCACGTCGATCGCCGAAACGTCAAGCTTCTGGCCGAGTCGTTCCGCCGCGGCCTCGGCCACGAGTCGTGCGACGGTCCACGACCCGCCCAGCGCCTTGAAGCTGCCGAGTCCGAGCCGCGCGCTCTCGTCCTTGACGTGCAGCGCGCCGATCCCGAGCTCGCTCGCCAGGCCGGGGAGCGCGACGAGTTGCGTCGGCGCGTGGTCCGGTCGGCCGGTGAGGTGCCGCTCCACGGCCTCGGCAGCGCTCGCGTCCACGATCGCGGCGGCGGCGGGCGGGAGTGGGGTCCCGTGGGCCGGGTGGTCGTTCAGCAGAAGGCGCATCGCTTCACTCCATCATCCGCGCGGCAGTCCCAGAATCCAGGCGCGCGGCAGTCCCATTATCCACCTGCGCTGCAGCCACATCATCCACCTGCGCTGCAGGCCCATCATCCGGGCGCCAACCCCATCGCCTCGGCGACGAGCTCGTACGACCGCACGCGCGCCTCGTGGCTCCAGGTCACGGTCACGATCAGGATCTCGTCGGCGTGGTAGTGTTCGGCCAGCCGGCGCAGCCCGTCGCGGACCCGGTCGGGGTCGCCGACGAGGACGCGCGGGTCGTCGAGGATCTCCGCGCGGATCCGGTCGAGGTCGAAGCCGGCGGCAGGGAATTCCTGCTCGGCCTGTTCGGGCGTCGGGATCCCGCGGTCCTCGCCTCGGATGATCCGCATCCGCCAGAGTTCGTTCGAAAGCGCGAGCCGGACGGCCTCCTCCGTCGTCTCGGCGCAGACGACGCCGAGGGCGAGGATCGCGCGTGGCTCGGCGAAGTCATGCGACGGCCTGAAATGCTCGCGGTAGGCGCGGAAGGCGTCCGCGCCGTCGAGTCCCGAGATGAACTGGGCGAAGGCGTAGCCGCGGCCCAGTTCGCCGGCCAACCTCGCCGTTTCGCCGCCAGAGCCGAGGATCCAGACGGGCGGCGCCGTCGCGGAGCGAGGCGTCGCGCGGACGCGGCGCCACGGGTGGCCCGGCTCGAAGCCATCGCGTAGCCACTCGACGAGGTCGGCGACCTGTTCGCCGAAGCGTTCGACCGGAATCGCGTCGCGGCCGTACCGGAGCGCGGCCGTCGCCCCGCCGGTCCCGCCCGGCGCCCGGCCGACGCCGAGATCGATCCGGCCGGGCGCCAGGATCTCGGCCATCCGGAATTTCTCCGCGACCCGGTAGGGCGAGTAATGCGTCAGGAGCACGCCGCCCGAGCCGATGCGCATCTCGCGAGTGGCCGCCGCGACCGCGGGGATCAGGACGGCCGGGCTCGAGCCGGCAAACGAATTCGTGCTGTGGTGCTCGGCCAGCCAGTACCGGCGGTACCCGAGCCGTTCGCAGATGCGCGCCAGCTCGAGCGTTTCGCGGATCGCATCCTCGGCCGTGCCGCCATTTCGGACCGGCGACTGGTCGACGACGCCCAGAGGGAGATTTTGCATCCGGAGAAGGTGAGGCGCGGCGATCGGGCGGGCAAGGACGGACGGGATGCGGAGCATGGCCGGACCAGCGACGGCCGCGAGCAAAGCCAATGGTACTCACGCAGCGCCGCGCTTTCCTCCTCGTCAACCTCACCGTCCACGACGTACGACACGTGGTCGTCCACCAACTCTTCGTCCACGATGTAAGACATGTGGCCGCCCACCAGGACCGCTTCGGTTTCGTTCCCATCGTAGGCTTGGGCATGCCGCCGGGGAAGCTGACGCTCGAGCGATGACTCGCCGGGCCTGACACCCGAGGCAGTGTCCGAAAGTGGGACGCCCAATCCCAAAGTCGGACAGGTCAGGACGGCTCCCATGCGTTTCATATCGCCCCGGTGTTCTCCGTAAAGTGCGTCGTGGCAACGTCATGGCCGTCCTCGGCACGAGTGGCGGGATCCTTGCACTTTCGCGGCCCCATCCTGAGTCAGCATGAACAACCTCGGAGAGCCGACGTATGCTCAATGCCTGAATCCGGGACCTGACCCACGCGGTCCGGAGTCTGCTTCGCACGCCGACGTTCTCGGCCATCGCGGCGGTCACTCTGGCGCTCGCGATCGGAGCGAACACGGCGATCTTCAGCGTCATCAAGGCCGTGCTGCTGGACCCGCTCTCCTTCCCGGAGCCCGACGAGCTGGTGGTGATCCGGGGGACGGCGCCGGGAACCGACCTGCCGGAAGAGTTCAGGCTCGGGCCCGAGTTCTACCTGGAGTACCGGGAGAATGCCCGGGGGCTCGAGGATCTCGCCTTCGTCCTCCCCGGTCAGACGACCGTGCGTTCGGGCGAGCAGGTGGAGCGGCTTTACGTCGCCGCGGTGCCGCCGTCGCTGTTCACGACCTTCGGCGTGAAGCCGGTGGTCGGACGGCTGCCGAGCATGGAGGACGAGGAGGGTCAGGTCGCCGTCATCAGTCACTGGTTGTGGAGCGACTGGTTCGGGCGCGATCCCGGCGTGATCGGGAAGCCGATCGAGGTCTCGGGCAACCTTCTGACCATCGTGGGCGTTCTGCCGCCGTCATTCGAATTCCCCACGGAGAGGACGTCCCTGTGGACGCACGACGTGGTCACGCCGCCGGTCCAGCCGGGGAGCTTCAACCTGAACCTGGTCGGTCGAATGGCGCCGGGCGCGACCCACGAGTCGCTCGCGGCGGAGCTGTCCGCCCTCACGCCACGAGTGCTGGAGCGTTTCGGCGGATCGCCGGCGTACGCGCGAATCCTCGACCGCTACCGCCCGGTCGTCCGCTCGCTCGAAGAGGTGATGGTCGGTGACATCGCCACGCCGCTCTGGGTCCTGCTCGGGACGATGGGCATCGTCCTTCTCATCGCCTGCGCGAACGTCGCGAATCTCCTGATCGTGCGGGCCGAGGGGAAGGAGCGCGACCTTGCGGTCCGCCAGGCGCTGGGTGCGAGACGCGGACAACTCATCCGGACGATCCTGTCCGAGGCGCTGATCCTGGCCGTCGTCGGCGGCGCGGCCGGCGTGCTCCTTGCCTGGGTCGGCACGCCGCTCATCGTGCGCGCGGCTCCGGAGAGCATCCCCAGGATCGGAGACGTCGACATCGACGCGGGCGCGCTGCTCTTCACCGGCGCGGCCGTCGTCGTGGCGGCGCTCGCCGCCGGGATACTGCCGGCGCTCAGGTCCTCGAAGGTGGACGTGATCGAGGGGCTCAGGAGCGGCCAGCGAACCGGAGAGGTTAAGAATCCGCTGACGCGCAACGCGCTCGTCGTCGTCCAGACCGCCGCCGCACTGACCCTGCTGGTCGGGGCGGGGCTGCTGCTCCAGAGCTTCCGGGCGCTCCGCAACGTCGACCCGGGCTACGACACGGAGAACATCTTCACCTTCTAGATGGCCCCGGACCCGGAGGAGCACGGGCTCAACGACGGGCCGAGCTTCGCACGGTTCCACTACATGTTCATGGACCGCCTGGCTGCACTGCCGGGCGTCGAGTCCGTCGGGCTGGTCAACACGCTCCCCCTCGACGAGGGCGCGGGCGAGACTCGCGTGGCGACGGCGGGCTACAACGGCCCGCCCGAGAACGCGCCTCGCGTTCGCCTCACCTTCGCCGACGGCGACTACTTCAAGACGATGGGCATCCAGCTCCTGGCCGGCAGCCTCTTCGAGCGCAGGGTCGAGCCGACGAGGGATGTGAATGCCATCGTCAGCCGCTCCGCAGCCGAGCTGCTCTGGCCGGGCGAGAACCCCATCGGCCAGGTGCTGCGCCCCGCCGGCGCGCCCGACGCGTTCCCGTGGATCACGGTCGGCGGCGTGGTCGAAGACGTCATCCTCGCCGATTTCCGCCAGCAGACTCCCGAACCGCTCGTCTACCTGCCGCTGGTGGGACCGACGGCTCGCGCCTGGGGCGTCGGAACGCCCGCGTACGTCGTGCGTTCACCCCGGGCCGACCGCCTCGCGCCGGAGATCCGCGCGCTCATCCAGGAGGTCGCGCCCGGCGCGCCCATGTATCGCGTCTTCACCATGGAGCAGCTCGTCGACCGGTCCATGGCGCGCCTCTCGTTCACCATGCTGACCCTGTTCACCGCCGCCGTCCTCGCGCTGGCTCTCGGCGCCATCGGGATCTACGGCACGATCTCGTACGTCGTATCGCGACGCACGCGGGAGATCGGGATCCGCATGGCACTGGGCGCCACGGCCGAGAACGTCCGCAGGATGGTCGTGGCGCAGGGCGGCCGGGTCGCGCTCGTCGGCGTGGCCATCGGGCTCGTCGTCGCCGTGATGTCGGCGCGTGTGCTCGAGAGTCTGCTCTTCGAGGTCCGGGCGCGGGATCCGCTCGTCTTCGGCGTGGTGTGCGTCGTGATGCTCGGGGTCGCGCTCGTCGCGAGCTACCTGCCGGCGAGAAGGGCGTCGGCGGTCGATCCGGTCGAGGCGATCCGCACGGAGTAGGCGCGGCAATCCGCGCGGAGCAGGGGGGATCAGCTCAGCCGGCTTCCCCCTCCGCCATCGGCTCGACGAGCACGGCGCACGGCGCGGCGCGGAGCAGCTTCATGGTCGTGCTTCCGAGGAGGAGTCGGTCGACGAAGCCGTGGCCGTGGCTACCGAGCGCGATCATCTGGGCGTCGACCTCCTCCGCGGCCCTCAGGAGCGACGGCTCGATCGGCCCGAGCCGCACCTCCGCCGTCGTTTCGATGGCGTGGGCGGCCGTGAGTTCGGCCGCCAGCTCGGACAACCGCTCCCGCGCGGCTCGCGCCCCCGGATCGGGTCCGTCGCCGTCGTCTGCTGCGGCGGCACCACGCACGTGAACCAGGTGCAGCGTCCCGCCGGGTGCCAGGAGGGAGGCCGCGCGATGCGCGGCGCGGAGGCTCGCGTCGGCGAAATCGATGCCCGCGAGCGCGCGGATGAACGGAATCTCGGTGGGCTTCGGGACCGCCAGCACCGGGACGGGAGAGAGTCTGGCCACGTTGGCGGGCACGTCGTCGGACAGGAGACGCTCCAGCGGGTTGCGCGTGCTCTTCCCGAGGACGACGAGGTCGGCGTTGCCTGCGTGCTTCGCGATCCAGCGGACGGGGGCCTCGATTCCGAGATGGATCTTCGGCACGTGGCGGAACCCCACCCGACGCAGCTGGAGGCGGACCCGCTCCAGGTGGTCGTGAGTCCGCCGCTGGATCTCTTCCCGGCGCGGGAGCGGGTAGGGATAGCCGGTCCGGTACTCCATCGGCAGCTCGGCCACGGTGACCACCTCGACCTTGGCTCCTCGCCCGGCCAGCCAGAGTGCGAAACGCGCGGCGCCGTCGCTGCGGCTCGAGCCGTCCACCGCGAGCAGGATGCGCATCACCGGCGCAGGGTGTTCGGGGGGCATCGTCACCATCCGGGTTCCGGTGGATCGTGGATCCTCAAGATGGAGGGGTCAGCCCGGGCGTGTCCACTGAGGCGGGTGGTCACGGCACGTCGGAGCCCCGCACACGCGACGTCGTTCGCCGACCGCTTCCCCGGGGTCGAGGTGCGGCTTGCGCCGGAGACGACGGAGGATCCGTACGGGGCGCTCGAGCGGTCCGCGGTGGACGTGGCGATCGTCTACAGCGCGCCGCCGGTCGCCGGGGCCGTCGTCCCGCGCTGGATCCTCGACGCCCAGGGCTCGCTGGAGCGGCTGGTCGTGCTCCCGCTCGGTGAGGATGGGCTGTGGAGGACGTGGTACGCCGCGTGAGCCGCGCCCGCTACCACCACGCCAACCCCCGCCGCCCCTCTACCCCCCCCCCCCCCCCCCCCCCCCCCCCCCCCCCCCCCCCCCCCCCCCCCCC
>CAYPGK010000029.1:0-31943 GCA_964410055.1 uncultured Gemmatimonadaceae bacterium
CCCCGCCCCCCCCCGGGCGCGCCCGCCCCCCCCCCCGGGGCCGGGGCCGGGGGCCCCCCCCCCGGCGCCCCCCGCGCCCGCCCGCCCCCGCCGCCGAAGGCGGCCCCCTTCTTGCCTCACCCCCGCCCCGATCCAAACCCGCAACACAAGGGTGCCCCCATGACCAACCTCAGGCAACGAATCGAAGACTGGACGCTCGGCCCCGTCTTCCCGCCGCTGGCAGCGCTCGTCGCGTTCGTGTTGGCCTCCGCGGCGGCGCTCTTCCCCGCCGAGATCGGTGCGACGACCCGCGAGTTCCTCCAGCGCATCGTCGCCTTCGACCTCGGCCGGCCCGCCGTCTGGGTCGTTGCGTTCTGGGCGATGCTCGCCACCCTTGCCTTGCTCCTCTACTTCCGGCTCCGCGCCGAAGGATGGCAGAATGCCGAGCGGATGCGCAGGATGCTCCAGGCCGTGCACCGCTCCCCGAACCCGAACGTCTTCATCGATTATCCGCGCCTCTACCGCGAGGCCGAGGCGAGCGTCCATGCCCTCGTCGCCGGCGGTGACGCCGCGGCCCGCCGCGAGGCAGCGCTCCAGGCGATTCGGGCCGTGCTCACGCGCGTCGTCTCGCTCGCGCGCTACTTCGTCCATGCGCCGGAAAGCGTGCTGCGCGCCCGCGTCTTCCTCATCGCCGAGCCCGGACCCGAAGGCGCCGAGCCTTACCCTGCCATTCTCGTCGAGCGGCTGCGTTTCTTCGACCGCGCCCGGCACCGGCTCGATGGGCTCCGCGCGCTCCTTTACCTCCCGGCCGACCTGGCCGGGCGTCCCGGCGGCGAGCCGGGCGACGTCGCACTCGCGCTCCCCGTGCCCCACCACGCCGAGACGCCCCAGGGCCACCGCCTCGCGCTCCCCGGCGCGCCTCACGCGCTCCTCACCGGGCAGCCCGGGATCTACGAGGACACTCGCGCCATGATCGACGAGTCGTGCGCGGACCTCGAGCGCGCCGTACGCGAGGAGATCGGCCGCTACTTCGCCCGCGGCGGCGCCGGCGGCGACGTCCGCAGCATGCTCAGCGTACGCATCGGCCCCGAGTCGGACCCCGTGGGTGTCCTGGAACTCGTCTCCGACCGCCCCTACGTTCTCGGCACGGAGCCCGAGTATTACGTCACCTTCTTCGCCCTCGTCGAGCCCCTCGTCCGGCTCCTCGCCGCGCCCGTCGCCGCCTACGAGGCCGCCGGCCGCGAGCTCGGGGTCCTCCCGGGCTCGCCCGTGTCTGTGCCGGAACCCGCCGGTCATTCGCGTGACGGCCACGCGCACCACGGCAACGCGCGCGACGACCACGCACGCCACGGCAATGCGCGCGATGGCAACGCGCGCGACGATCACGCGCACCCCGTCGCCGCCGGCGCGGCCGGGGGTGCCGACGCGACCGGCGACGCCTCCGCGGACGACAAGACGTCGGCCCGGCGGAAGTCGAGTCCCGACACCCCGAGCCCGAAGCGACGTTGATGCGCGCCGCCCTCGTCGTCCTCCTCGCTCTCGCCGCGTGCGAGCGTCCGCCCGAACCCGAACCGGCCGTGCGCGAAGTGCCCGCGCTCGCCGACACCGTGCCGGCCGAAGAGAGCTTCGCCGGGATGCTCGCCGTCACCATCGACGACCTCCCGTGGGTCGGCACGCTCCCGCCCGGCGAATCGCGCGAGCAGGCGACGCGCCGCCTCCTCGACGGGCTCCGCGAGCACGACGCCATCGCCACTGGCTTCGTCGACTGCGACCGCGTCCAGGCCGGTACTCCCGTGCTCCGCCTCTGGATCGACGCCGGGATGCAGCTCGGCAACCACGGCGCCGCGCACCTCGACCTGAACGAAGCGCCCGTTCAGGCGTGGATCGACGAGGCCCGCCGCTGCCACGACTTCCTCCAGGAGCTGACCGGCGACTCGACCATCCCGTTCCGCTACCCCTACCTGCACCGCGGCCCCACGCGCGAGCGCTACGTCGCGGCCCGCGACGCTATCGCCGAGCTGGGCGCCGTCGTCGCGCCGGTCACGATCGACACCTACGACTGGATCCTCGCCGCCGACTACGGCCGCGCGATCCGCGCCGGCAACGAAGCGCTCGCCCGGCGCATCGGCGAGGCGCTCGTCGAGCACATCGCCCGCCAGGCGAGCCACTACCGCGAGGTCGCGAGGGAGAAGGTCGGCCGCGACATCGCCCACATCCTCCTCGTCCACGCCAACGCGCTCATGGCGGATTACATCGACGACGTCCTCGCCCGGCTCCGCGCCGACGGCTTTCGCATCGTCCCGCTCGACGTCGCGCTACAGGACCCCGTCTACCAGAGTCCGGACGACTACGTCGGGCCCCAGGGGATGTCCTGGCTCTACCGGATGGAGCCGGCCACGCCCGAGATGCACGAGTGGGACGACCGCGAGGCCGCCCGCCTGAGAGCGTTGTTCTGAGGAGGTTCGGTCAGGCCCGCGCCGGGCCGATGTCGACCACGATGTCCCGCCACTTCCCCTGGCGGAATCGGCCGACGCTGAGCGTGCCGCGCGTGATGTGGCCGAGCAGGATCGCGAGCCAGATGTCCCCGGGCTCGAGGCCGCGCGTCTGCTGGAAGATGAAGCAGAGCCCGAGCGGCACCGCGATCTGTGAGATGAGCGAAATGTAGAGCGGGCTCCGCGTGTCGCCCGTGCCCTGCAGCCCGCCCGTGTAGACGAGCGCGACCGTCAGGAAGAAGCCCGAGACGGTCAGGAACCGCAGGAGCTGCACGCCGAGCTCGGAGACCACGGGGTCCGTCATCCCGAACGCCGCGAGCAGCGCGTGCGGGACGGTGAGGAAGAGCAGGCCGATCACACCCGCGCCGGCCAGCCCGATCCGGGACGCGACGGCCACGGCGCGCGTCGCCCGGTCCTCCCGCTTCGCCCCGAGGTTCTGTCCCACCACCGCCGCCGTCGCCCCCATGATCCCGACCGCCATCATGCTGACCAGCGAGAACAGCTCCGTGTAGGCGACGGCGTACGCCGCCTGCGCCTCCGCGCTCTGCTCGAGCGAGCCGATGAAGCGCAGCAGCAGCACGCCGCCCACGTTCATCGCCACGCCCTGGATCCCCGTCGGCAGGCCGAAGCGGAACAGCGCACGGATCACCTCCCAGTCCGGCCGCAGGCTCATCCCCCGCGGGAACGCGACGACCCAGCGCCCGCACCGCAGCGAGTAGAGCGCGTACAGACTCGCGCCCCCCGTGGCCAGCACCGTCCCGGTCGCCGCGCCCGCCGTCCCCAGCGCCGGCGCCGGCCCGAGCCCCGGGATCAGGATCACGTTCAGCACGATGTTTACGACTGTTACTACCACGCCGTAGCGTAGCGGCGTACGCGCATCGCCCGCCGAGCGCAGCGCGCCGCCCAGCATGAAGTAGAACATCGTGCCGAAGCTGAACACGAACATGATGCGCAGGTACGGCAGCGCTTCCGCCTGCACCTCCGGCGCGGCGTTGACCAGCCCGAGCAACGCCGGCGCGGCGAAGTAGCCGACGGGCGCGAGGACCAGGACCGAGAGTGCGGCCGACGTGATGAAGGCCTGGTAGACGGTCCGGTTCACCTTCTCCTCATCTCCCGCGCCGGCGAAGCGGGCGACCAGCACGCCCATCCCCGTGTAGAGCGACGAGATGAAGACGACGACCACGAGGAAGATCTGGAGGCTCACCCCGATCGCGGCGTTCGCCGTGTACCCCACGAAATGCCCGACCATCGCATGGTCGACCATCCCCTGGAGCCCGCCGATCAGGTTGTGCAGCATCGTCGGCCAGGCGAGCTTCCAGACGGCCGGCAGGATCGGCCCTTCCACGATCGAGCGGTCGAAGCGTCTCGCTCCGACGCCGGCGCGCGCCGCCGCGCTCGCGGTGGGCGTGGCCTGAGACGTCGAGGGGTCCGCGTCGTCGTCCGCCGAGGCAGGAATTGCTCCCGCCGCGGGGTTCGCGTCCCCGCCCGCGGGAGCCGGAGGGTGCGAAAGGGTGTCGGATCGTGGGTCGGACGTCGGCATGGAAGAATCCTCGCGCCGGCCGCCCGCCGGCGCAAGGGCATGTCGCGATGCGGAGTTTCGGGCGGGCCGCGAGGACGGCTACGCGCCCCCGCTCATCCGGTTCATGAACGCGCGTTCGTCCGGCGTGAGCGCCCGGGCGCCGGCCTCGTCCAGCTTCCGCAGGATCCGCTCGACCTCCATGCGGTTGATCTCGTGCAGCATCTCGAGCGGGATCCGGCGCCACTGCTCCTCCTCGCGCCGTGCCGCGCCGGAGACGATCTCGATCGTCGTGTGCGCCGTCGCCGGCCGGACCCGGAACTGACGCCGGCTCCACCACCGGAGGTACACCCACCCGCCGACGAAGCCGCCCAGGTGCGCGAAGTGCGCGATCCCGCTGCCCGCGCCCGACATCCCGCTGTACAGCGAGAGCGCCGCGAGCCCGATCACCAGCCAGCGCGCCTGGATCGGCAGCACGCCCCAGATGTAGATCTCGTCCGTCGGCCAGAAGCGCGCGAAGCCGTAAAGGATGCCGTAGACTGCGCCGGACGCGCCCACCACCGCCGCCATCGGCGAGAAGAAGAACGAGAGAATCGCACCGCCTACGCCGCTCAGGAAGTAGAGCTGCAGGAACGCCCGTGAGCCGAGCCGTGCCTCGAGTCGCGGCCCGAAGAAGAACAGGCCGATCATGTTGAAGAACAGATGGCCGATCCCGGCGTGCAGGAACATGTACGTGAAGATCGTCCACGGCCGGAACAGCACCCACGCTGGTACGAACATCATCGCGCGGTACAGCTCCGGCACCGAGAGCGTCACCACGTACAGCACCACGTTGGCGACGATCAGCCGCCTCACCCAAAACGTCATTTCGCCTCGCGTCTCTCGCCCCGCGGTCCGTCCGCGGCGGCACTCCCGCCTCCATCATACACCATCGACCGCCCTGGCGCTCCGGTCTCCCGTCGGACCCGAGAACGAAACGCGCCCCGGCGGACCACGGTCCCCGGGGCGCAGGCGCTCATCGCGGCCGCGACCAGGCGGCAGCGCCGCGGTTACGGGGACGCCGCCTGGATCCGCTGCGCCAGCGACTCGAGCCGCGCGATCAGCTCGTCCGTCCGTGGGTCGTGTGCGCGCATCGCCGTGAGCAGCCGTTCCTGGTACGCCTGGAGCTGCCTCACCACGTCCTCGCGCTGCATCGCCGCCGCCTGCGCCGGCTGGAGCTCCTGCTGGAGGCGCTGCGCTTCCTCGAACAACTGCCGCATCCGCGCCGTGTCACCCTGCGCCTGCGCAGCCCGTAGATCGTCACCGATCCCCCGCAGCCGCTCGAGCCGCCGCTCCGACTGAGGGTCCGCCTCCACCATCGCCCGCTCGACCGCCGCCTGAACCGTCGCCCGCTCCTGGCGCAACGATTCGTTCGCCGCCAGCGTCGCTTCCTGGATCTGCTCCAGCTCCTCGCCCACCTGCTGGAGCTCCATGAACATCTGGCGTACGCTGTCCGGGATCGGCGGCGCCGGCTGGGGCGTCTGCGTTCGCGCCGGTACGGCCAACGCCAACGTCCCCACCACCACCCCAAGCGCCGTCACCGCCGCCCGATTTCGCCGTGATCGCTCCATCCAAGCCTTCCTTGCCCTGATATTCCACGGCGTACGCCACCCGTGACGACGCCTCGAGCCCAAACCTCCCCGCCTCACGAATGCAATCAATGTTTCAGAGGCCGTGCCACCGCAAGCTCCTCCCGTCGGCCCCGCATTCCTCCCTTGCACCGACGCCGCCGGTCAGGCACCATTCCCGACCCGCCGTGCACGGGGGCCGGATGTGAGCCGCCGGGCCCGACCGGTCGAGCCGGACTGGCGTGCCTCGGCTCGCCGTGCACGGCGGCCGGACCCGACCCTTCGAACCCTTGCGCCCGAACCTCGACTCCGATGACGTTGCGACTGTCCACGCGCGCCGCGCGCAACCTCGCGCTCGCCGCACAGGGGCTCGACCGCCGCCCCAGGAGGCGCGCCCGCAAGGACGACGTCCTCGCCGCCATCCGCCGGATGAGCGCGCTCCAGATCGACACCATCCACGTCGTCGCGCGCAGTCCCTACCTCGTCCTCTGGAGCCGGCTCGGCCCCTACCAGCCTCGCTGGCTCGACGAGCTCCTCGCCGAAGGCGCGCTCTTCGAGTACTGGGCACACGAGGCCTGCTTCCTCCCCATCGAGGATTACCCCCTCTTCCGCCACCGCATGCTCGACCCGTCCGGCATGGGGTGGAAGTACCGCGAGGAGTGGGTCGCGAAGCACCGCGCCGACCTCGACCGCGTCCTCGACCACATCCGCCGCCACGGGCCCGTCCGGTCCGCCGACTTCCACCGCGACGACCGCCGCGCCGGCGGATGGTGGGAGTGGAAGATCGAAAAGCGCGCGCTCGAGTCCCTCTTCACCGCGGGCGAGCTCATGATCGCCCGACGTGAGAAGTTCCAGCGCGTCTACGACCTGCGTGAACGGGTGTTACCGGACTGGGACGATGCGCGCCTCCCTTCACGCGAAGACGTGCGTCGGGCGCTCGCGCTCAAGGCCGTACGCGCCCTCGGCGTCGCACCCGCGCGCTGGGTCGCGGACTACTTCCGCACTCGCCGATCCGAGACCGCGCGGACGGTGCGCGAGCTCGGGGAGGCGGGTGCGCTCTGCCGCGTTGACGTCGAAGGGTGGAAGGAGCCGGGCTACGTCCACCCCGACCTGCTCGAGCTCGCGCGCCGCGCCGCGGACGACGCACTCCGCCCGACGTTGACGACTGTTCTCTCGCCCTTCGACCCGCTCGTCTGGGACCGCGAACGGGCGCGCGAGATGTTCGGGTTCGAATACAGGCTGGAGTGCTACACGCCTGCGCCACGGCGGCGCTGGGGGTACTTCGTCCTCCCGATCCTGCGCCGCGGCGCCCTGGTCGGGCGCCTCGACGCCAAGGCGCACAGAAGGGAAGGGCGCTTCGAGGTGAAGGCGATCTACCTGGAGCAGGGCGTCCGGCCGTCGGACGCGCTCGTCCGCGACATCGCCGCCGCGCTCGCAGACGTGGCCGCCTGGCACGGCACGCCCGAGGTCACCATCGCGCGCTCCGAACCGGCCGCGCTCGCCTACGAACTCGCCCGCGCGCTGGCCGGCTGAGTCTCCTCGCTCGTCGTGTAGATCCAGTCCCCGAACGGCGACTGGTCCCCGTCCGACGCGTTCGCCGCGGCATGGAACACCACGGGTCCTCCGCCCGCCGGCGCCGTCCACTCGATCTGCCAGCGCATCGTGCCCGGCGCCGCCGGCACGGTCCCGGCCGGCCTGTGGTGTACGTAGCTCACCCCGCTCGCCGGGTCGACCGTCACACCGACGCCGTTGTCAACGGGTGTCAACTCTCCGGCGGCCCGGCCGGCTTCCTCGCCCGTCGCGTAGCGCGCGGTGAGCTGGAAGCCGCCGGCCTCGAGGCCGGGGCGAGTGAGCGTGAGGGTGAGCGTGTAGGTCGTGCCCGGCGAGTACGCGGCCGGGACGCCCGTCAGGACGAGCTTGCCCGCCGGGTCGTTCAGATCGCCATCGAAGTGGCACGTCGCGCAGGTCGGCTCGCCGAACCCGCCGGTGTGGCCGACCGGCGGCGCGTCCGGGTATCGGGGGAGCGCGAAGGCGGCCAGGAGAGCCGCGCTCGTGAGAACTACGGCCGTGAGGACGGCCGACGGGCCGAAGCGGCCCGCCGGCGCGCCCTTCGACGGCTTGGGTACAACGTTAGACATCGCCCAGGACTGCCTTGCCGATGGTGTTCGTGTCGGCGCCGAACCAGATCTCACGGGTCGGCTCATAAAAGACCATGTGCCGCACGGTGCCGCCGCCGCTCGGGATCGGCGTGATGCTGAAGAACTCCTCGGTCTCCGGGTCGAAGCCGACGAGGCGGTTGGGCTGCACGCCGGTCTCGACGAACCACGGGCGCCCCTTGTCGTCGGTCGCCATGGCGTACGGGCGCGAGTCCTTGGCCGACGGCGCGCGCCACTCGTCGAACCTGCCCGTGGCGGGGTCGTATCGGCCGAGGTAGCCCTCCGCGTAGTCGACGTACCAGACGCGGTCGTCCGCGGTGACCCCGATGCGGCGGGTCCGGGCCTCGGGCCGCGGGATCTCGAACTCCTGCAGCTCCATCGTCACCGGATCGACCGTCGCCAGCTTGTTGGTGCCGAGCAGGTTGACCCACGGCCGGCCCTTCGAGTCGACCTCGATGCCGTAGGGCCGCGAACGCGGCGTCGGCACCGGGACGATGTGGACCTCGCCCGTGCTCTTGACCAGCTTGCCGATCACGTTCGCCTGCTGCGCCGTGAACCAGATGTTACCGTGCTGGTCGAAGATCAGCGTGTGCGGGTCGCGGATCGAGGGGTCCGGCATCGGATACTTCGTGACCTGCCCGGTGTTCGGGTCCATCTTGCCGATGTGGCTGGCCCGGTTCCCCGAGTACCAGAGCGTGCCGTCGGTGTCGACGATCACGTTGTGCGGCCCCGTACCCTCGTCGAGTTCGTGGCGCCAGAATTCGCCAGACCTCGGGTCGAGCGCGCCCATGTAGTCGCCGCGCTGGCCGACGAACCAGACGCGGTACTGGCCGTCGACGTAGGGGTCGCGTGGCCGCGTGTTCTCCCACGGCACGTTCCACTCGATGATCTCCACCTGGATCGGATCGGCGGGCGTCTGCCGCCCGGCCTCGATGCCGATCCAGACCAGTGGGATCATCACGAGTCCGGCAATGCCTTTCATGACGACCTCCCTCGGTGGATGGGATGGGGGGACACATGTATAGACGCCCGAGGCCCGAAATGCGATGGGCTCGGGTACGGCATGGATCGTTTGCGCCTTTTCAGAAGTATAGCATACCTTGTTCGACCACGCGTCCTCGGGCCGCCGACCGGGATCACCAGCCGACCGGGTAAGACCACATGAAGCAGCACGCACGAAGCGCCGTCCTCGTCCTTGCATTCGGCATCACGTTCGCCCTGGGCGGCTTCCTCATCCCGAGCTCGGCCGAGCAGTCGGGGCCGCGGCTGTTCCGCGACGTAATCTCGCTCGTCGCAGGCAGATACGTCGACAGTCTGGACGCTTCGGCGCTCTACGAGAAGGCGGCGCTCGGACTGATCGAGGAACTGGGTGACCCCTACACCGTCCTCTACACCCCCGAGGAGATCGAGTCCTTCACCATCGCCCACGAGGGGCACTACGGCGGCGTCGGCATGCTGGTCGGCAACAACGAGGGCTTCGCGGTGGTCGAGCGGGTCTTCCCGAACACCCCCTCGGAGCGCGCGGGGCTCCAGGTCGGCGACAGGATCATCGCCGTCGACGGCGAGGCGACCGACGGCTGGCCGCTCGAGAAGGTGACCGGCCGGCTCAAGGGCGAGCCGGGCACGGACGTCCGCGTCGGGATCGCGCGGCGCGGCACGCCCGAGCCCATCGAATTGCGGATGACCCGCGCAGAGATCCACATCCCGGCCGTCCCCTATTCGATGGTCCTCGAGGACGGGACCGGCTACATCCCGCTCCTCCAGTTCAGCGAATCGGCCTCCGAAGAGGTCGCCCAGGCGCTCCACGACGTGCAGGCGCAGGGCGCGCGGCGCCTCGTCCTCGACCTGCGCGGCAACGGCGGCGGCATCGTCGACGACGCGATCGAGATCGCCGGCCTGTTCCTCCCTCGCGGCACGCTCGTCGCGCGGCAGTGGGAGCGCGGCGGCCGCGAGATCGAGTTCCGCACGCCCGACGAGCCGGTCGCGCCGGATCTGCCGCTCGTCGTCCTCCTCGACCAGTGGTCGGCCTCCGCCTCCGAGATCGTCGCCGGCGCGCTCCAGGACCACGACCGCGCCGTCATCATCGGCGAGACGTCGTACGGCAAGGGGCTGATCCAGAGCGCCTACCGTCTGGACGGCGGCTACATCCTCAAGCTGACGACCGGCAAGTGGTTCACGCCGAGCGGCCGCACGATCCATCGCGAGCGAGAGGTCGTCAACGGCCGCCTCATCGCCGCCGACACCGCGGAGCCGGACATGGCCAGCCGGCCGACGCACCGGACCGCAGGCGGGCGCACGATCTACGGCGGCGGCGGGATCGTCCCCGACCTTATCGTCCGCCCCGACACGCTGAGCGAGGCGGAACAGGCCTTCGTCAGGGCGATCGGCCCGCACTCGCAGGACCTGTACGTCGTGCTCTTCGATTACGCCTTCGAGCTGAAGTCCGGCGTGCGCTCGGATTTCAAGGTCACCGCCGCCTGGCGCGATGAGTTCTACCGCCGGCTCCGGGACCGGGGCGTCGAGATCGATCGCGAGCTGTACGACTCCGCTGCCGGCTACGTGGACCGGCTCATCGAGGACCGCGTCGCCCGCATGGCCTTCGGCGACGCGGAGGCCAAGCGTCGCGCGCTGGGCGAGGACGCGCCGCTCCAGAGCGCCCTCGAACTGCTCCGGAGCGGAGGCTCGCAGGCGGAGCTGATCGCACGTGTCGCGCAGGCGGCCGCGGCAGAGTGAGCCCGCGCCCGCCGAAACCGAGCGAGCAGACGGTTCGTACGAAGGCGGGGCCACACGGCCCCGCCGTTTTTCCATGAACCCCACGAGCCATTCTGCCATGCGACGCCTCGCTCTCTACGCCGTGCTCCTCACGCTCGCGCTCCCGAATACTGCCGCGGCACAGGACACGGAACCCGTCGTGCGGACACCCGGCCGCAGCCTCGACCTGGGATTCGCCGGCTACGGCATCAGCATCGGCAACTCTCCCGCCTGGACCGGGCTCCGGGTCAACTTCATCGACCGTGACGTCCGCCGCGTCGACGGGATCAACCTCACCCTGTGGCGCCCGGATGGGAACCTCGGCGCCGACTTCAACGGCTTCGCCATCGGCGCATTCGGCCCGGAGGCCCGCACGATTCGCGGCGCCGGGATCGGGCTCGCCGGCGTCGTCGCCGACCGGGAGCTACGCGGGCTCGCGCTCGCCGGCGGAGCCGTCTACGCCGGCGGCTCACTCGACGGGATCGCATTTGGCGGCGGCGCCGTCGTCACCAGCGGCTCGCTCGACGGGTTCGCCCTCGGCGGAGGCGCCGTCGTCGCCGGCGGCTCTCTCCGCGGCATCGCGCTCTCCCCGGGGGCCGTCGTGTCTCAGGGCAACTCGTACGGCATCTCCATCGCGGGGCTCGCCACCGTCGCCCAGGGCAACATGCACGGGCTCAACATCGCCGGCCTCGCCACCGTCGCCCAGGGTGACATGGCCGGAATCAACTTCTCCCTGCTCGGGACCGTCGCGCAGGGGGACATGCTCGGGCTCAACGCATCGGGGCTCGGCACCGTGGCCCAGGGCGACATCGGGGGCCTCAACGTTGCCGGTCTCGCGGTCGTTGCCCAGGGCGCCATGCAAGGGCTCAACGTTGCCGGTCTCGCCGTCGTATCCCAGGGCGCCATGCGAGGCCTCAATCTGGCCAGCCTCGCCGTCGTGTCCCAGGGACGCATGCGAGGCATCAATGCGGCCGGGCTCGCTGCCGTGAGCCAGGGCAGAATGGAGGGCATCAACTTCGGCGGCCTTGCGACCGTCGCCCAGGGCCGTCTCCGCGGTGTCAATCTCGCCGGGCTCGCCGTCGTCAGCACCGAGGGCGTTTCGGGGCTCAACCTGGGCGGCCTCGCCATCGCGTCCGGTCGCGGCCCGGTCTCGGGCCTCAACCTCACCCTCGGCACCATCGAGAGTCCGAGGTCCGTCCGCTGGGTCTCCGTGGCCGGCTACAAGGTCGAAAGCCCGTACGTGCAGGGGATCTCCCTCAACCCGATCCGCCTGAAAGCCTTCGATCTGTCCGGCGTCGCGCTCGGCGGGTACAATCGCGTCGAAGGCACCCAGCGCGGCCTCACGATCGGCATCTTCAACTGGGCCCGCGAGCTGCACGGTGTGCAGATCGGGCTGCTCAACTACGCCGGGAACAACGACGCGCCCTTCCGCCTGCTCCCGATCGTGAACGCCCACTTCTGACGATGGCCTGCTCGTTGCCCGTGCCCGCGAACTCTGGCCCGCGCGCCCGTGTACTATCGGCCCGGGAGCCCGCGAACCGGGCACGGGAACAGGCAGTCGCAGGTTGGCAATGAGGTCGATGAGCCGGACCATCGTGGCAATCGCGCCCGTCCTGGGCCTGGTCTTCGCCCTGGCGTGGTGGGTCGGGCGGCGCGCGCTCGAGCCGGAGCGCCGCCCCGTCGACGTTGTCGCACAGGCGGCCGCAGCGCCGTCCGCCACGCCGGCGCCGCTCGAGGTGGTCGATTCCGAGCAGGACCGTCTGATCTTCCGCGAGAAGATGGAATGGGCCCGCGCCGAGCGCCTCGACACGCTCCCCATCGGCGAGATCGTCGCCCGCCTCGGCCGGACCTTCGTCGGGACGACCTACACGCCCGGCACCCTCGAGATCGACGGCCCCGAGCGCCTCGTCGTCAACCTCCGCGAGCTCGATTGCGTCACCTTCGTCGAAAGCACCCTCGCCATGGCCCGCCTCATCCGCGACGGCCGCTTCGACGACTACGACGCCTACACGCGCGAGCTCGCCCGCATTCGCTACCGGGGCGGGATCATCGATGGCTACCCGAGCCGGCTTCACTACTTCAGCGAATGGATCGCCGACGGCGCGGCCAAGGGACTCGTCGTCGACGTGACGCGTGAGCTCGGCGGCGTCCTCGACGACGAGCCCATCGACTTCATGTCCACGCACCCCGACGCGTACCGCCAGCTCGCCGACCCCCTGGTCCTGGCCGCGATCCGCGAGGTCGAGGCCGAGCTCGGCCGGCGGCCTCGCCACTACATCCCCGAGCGCGCCATCGCGAGCGTGGCGGACCGGATCCGCAACGGCGACATCATCGCGGCGACGAGCAGCGTGGAGGGGCTCGACGTCGCGCACACGGGGATCGCGATCTGGGTCGATGGGCGGCTGCACCTGCTCCATGCGCCGCTGGTCGGGAAGACGGTGGAGATCAGCGAGCTGCCGCTCGCCGAGCGGATCCTCGGGATCCGCGGTCAGGACGGGATCATGGTGGCCCGCCCTTCCTGACGTCGATCGCGGCAGTCCGCTTGCACGTGGGGCAGAGGATCCAGACGCGGCGACGCACGTAGGGGAGCTCGCGCGGCGTCGGCACCTCGGACCTGGCGGTCAGCGTGCCGCAAACGGGGCAGGGGACCGGACCGCCGCGCTCGATGGCGCGCTCGAGCTCGCGACGCTCCTCCGGCGTGTAGCCGCGTCGTTCCATGCGTCGGATGGTATGCGCGCCCCGATGCGACGGCAAGCCGACGCCGGCGGCCAACGAATTGGCGGGTCCAAGCGTCAAGAATACCGGTGGGGTGCGTCCGGCGCACTCCTCGTTTCACTGCATTCCGCGAACGCAATGAAGTCTTTGTGGTTTCGTCCCGGCCCGGTCGGCTTTGCGATCCTGGGCGTATTGCTGTTTCCTGCGGCGGCCCGGGCGCAGAGTCCGGAGCCGAGGACCGTGACGCTCGCCGAAGCGATCCAGCTCGCGTTGGAGAACGATCCGGCCGCGGTGGCGGCGGACGTCGCCGTCACGACGGCCGAGGCCAACCTGCTCTCGACGCGCGGCTCGTGGCTGCCATCCCTCACGTTCAACTCGGCGTACGGCAACTCGAGCAACCAGCGCTTCGACCAGGCGTCGGGACAGCTCGTCTCCGAGAGCTATTCGGCGGCCGTGCAGGCGAACTACACGCTCTTCTCCGGCGGCCGCAGACTCGCGCAGAACCGGGCGGCCGGCGCGCGCCTCGACGCCGCAGAGGCCGGCCAGCGCGCGCAGCGCTTTGCGACCGCGCTCCGCACGACGGAGCTCTTCTACTCGGCCGCGGCCGCGGAGGAGCTCGTCGCGATCGCCGAGCAACGCCTGCAGCGCGCCGAGCAGCAGCTCGAGTTCGCGCGCACACGGCTCGAGGTCGGGTCGGCGACCCTGTCGGACGTGCTCCGGGCCGAGATCGAGGTGGGGAACGCGCGCATCGCACACGTCGATGCCAGCTCCGCGCAGCGTGCGGCCCGGCTCAACCTCGGCCGGCTCCTCGGGCTGCCCGACGGCGCGCGCCCCGCGAGCACGGCGCTCCCGGATCGGGCGCCCGAACTGCCGCCGTTCGAGGAGCTGGTCCGCCGCGCCGAGATGCGCTCGCCTTCCGTCGTCGCCGCGCGCGCCGAGGCCGAGAGTTTTTCGGCGCAGCGTACGGCGGCGCGCATGGCGTACCTCCCGACCGTCGGCCTCAACTCGAGCTACGATTGGTTCGCGTACCAGTTCCCGCCGAACCAGGAGAGCTGGAGCCTGCGACTTCAGGTCTCGCTGCCGATCTTCAACGGCTTCCAGCGCGAGGCCGGGATCCAGCAGGCGGCCGCGGCGGAGCGGGCGGCCAGGGCGCGGGCGCGTGATGCGGCGATCGCCGTCCGCAACGCGATCGAGACCGGCGTGGTCGAGGTCCGCGCCGCCGAGGAACGGATCGAGATCGCCGCGCGCGCCGTCGAGCTCGCGCGGGAGGACTTGCGCGTTCAGGAGGAACGCTACCAGATCGGCAATGCGACGATCATCGAGCTCCAGACGTCGCAGGTCGCGCTGGCGGATGCGGAAGTGGCGTACCTGCGCGCCCGGCAGGCGCTGGGCGTCGCCATAGCCCGGCTCGAGGCAACGCTGGGCGAGGAGCTCGTGTCGGATTCGTGAGGACGAACGCGACCGGCGCCGCACCCTGCGGCCCGGTTGCGCACCCCAGGGAGAGCAACGAGTGAAGCGTATGTGGATGCGCCGCCCGGGCCGCGGCGCGTGGTTGGGTTTCGTGCTCGCGGCCGGCGCGGCCGCGTGCGGTGGGGGCGAAAACCAGGGCGGACCGGCCGGCGGGGGCGGCGGGCGGCCGATGGGCGAGAGGGCCGTGCCCGTCGCCACCGCGGCCGTCGAGACCGGGACGATCGCCCGCTCGATTACCGTCTCCGGCGTCGTCACGCCGCTGCGCGCGGTCGGGATCAACAGCCAGCTCCCGGGCGCGGTGCGCGAGGTGCGCGTCCAGGAAGGCGACGTCGTCCGGGCCGGCGCCGTCCTCGCCCGCCTCGACGACCGCGAGCTCCGCGCGCAGGTCGCCAGCGCCGAGGCCGCCTTCGAGGTGGCCGAATCCACGTTCCAGCGGTCCGAGCGCCTCTTCGAGCGCCAGGTGATCACCCGCGCCGAGTACGACCGCGACCGTGCCGCGTACGTCGCCGCGCGGGCGCAGCTCGACCAGCTCCGCACGCGCCTGGCGTACGCGACCGTCGAGGCACCGATCTCCGGGATCGTGACCGAAAAGAACGTCGAGGCCGGCGACATCGTCTCCGCCCAGACCCGGCTCTTCACCCTCGCCGATCTCGACACCCTGGTCGCTCGCGTGCAGGTCTCCGAGCTCGACGTCGTCGAGCTCCGCGAGGGCGCGATCGTCGACCTGTCGCTCGATGCCTACCCGGATCGGCAGTTCCAGGCCAGGATCCGGCGCATCTTCCCGACCGCCGACCCGACGACGCGGCTCGTCCCCGTCGAGGTCGCACTGAGCGAGCAGGCGAACGAATTCGCTCGGCCCGGCTTCCTCGCCCGCGTCCGGCTCGCGCTCGGCGCGCGCACCGGCGCCAAGCTCGTCCCGGCCTCCGCCATCGTCGGCGACGCCGGCTCGCCCGCCGTCTTCATCGTCCGCGACGGCCGCGCCTTCCGACGCACCGTCGAGACCGGGCTGACCTCCGAGGGCCGCGTCGAGATCCTGGTCGGCCTGGAGCCGGGCGAGCGCGTCGTCGTGGCCGGAAACAACGCACTGCGCGACGGCGCCCTGGTCCGCGAGACGCAGCGCGCCGACCTCGCGCCCGCAGAATCCGGGATCGCCGCTTCCAACGCCGGAGGAGCCGATCAATGAGCAAGCGTCCCGAGAAGAATCACAGCGGCGTCTCGAGCTGGTCGATTCGCCGGCCCGTCGGCACGCTCATGCTGACGTCCGTCGTGCTGGTGCTCGGCTTCTTCTTCCTCTCCGGGCTCCCGCTCGACCTGCTGCCGAGCATCGTCTACCCGCAGATCCGCGCCGGCGTCAACAACCCCGGCGTCGAGCCGCAGGTCCTCGAGGAGACGGTCGCCAAGCCGCTCGAGACCGCGCTCGCCACGACCGAGAACCTGACCAGCATCGAGACCGAGGTCCAGGAAGGGCGCGTTGGCGTCACGCTCCACTTCGCCTACGGGACCAACATCGACTTCGCGCTCCAGGACGCGTCGAAGAACCTCGAGCGCGCGCGCGGCCGGCTCCCCGTCGAGGCCGACCCGCCCACGATCGGCAAGTTCGATCCGCAGCAGACCCCGATCTACGAGGCCGGCTTCTCCTCCGAGACGCGCGACCTCGTCTCTCTGCGTGACTGGGTCGAGTACCGCCTCCGGCCCCAGCTCCTGACGATCCCCGGCCTCGCCACCGTCGACGTCTCCGGCGGGCTCGTCCGCGAGGTCCAGGTCATCATCGACCAGGAACGCCTGCGCTCCTACGGGCTGACCGTCTTCCAGATCATTCAGGCGATCCGAAACGCGAACCAGGACGTCGCCGCGGGGCGCATCAGCTCGCCCGAGCGCGAGATCGTCGGCAAAACCGCAGGCAAGTTTCGCAATGTCGATGACGTGCGAAACCTGCTCCTCCAGCTCCCCGGTGGGCGCCACATCCCGCTCTCGGAGATCGCGACCATCCGCGACACCCACCGCGAACAGCGGCTCTGGTCCCGGCTCGACGGCGTGCCCGCCGTCAAGCTCTCCGTGCGCAAGCAGCCGGACGCCAACACCGTCGCAGTGGCCGAGGCCGTCGACAAGCGGCTCCAGGAGCTGCGCGAGAGCGGCTTCATCCCGGCCGACATCGACTACGTGACGACGCAGAACCAGGCCGGATTCATCCGCAACTCCGTCAACTCGGTGCGTGACGCCGCCCTCGTCGGCGCCGCGCTCGCCATGCTCGTCGTCTTCTTCTTCCTCGGCTCGCTGCGCAAGACCTTCATCATCGGGACGGCGATCCCGATCGCGATCCTCGCCACCTTCGTGATGATGGGGCTCGGCAACCTCACGCTGAACATCATCAGCCTCGGCGGGCTCGCCCTCGGCGTCGGCATGCTGATCGACAACTCGATCGTCATGCTCGAGAACATCTTCCGCCACAGCAGCGAGACCGACGACCCGGAGGAGGCCGCGCACGTCGGCGCCAACGAGGTCCAGAGCGCCGTCATCGCATCGACCGCGACCAACCTCGCCGCGGTCGTGCCGTTCCTCCTCATCAGCGGGCTCGCGGCACTGATCTTCCGCGAGCTGATCCTCACGATCTCCTTCGCGATCCTTGCCTCGCTCGGCGTCGCGCTCACCATCGTGCCGATGCTCTCGGCGCAGCTCGCGAAGGTCCGCTTCGCCAGCGGCATCGAACGCTGGCGCATCATCCGCGGCGTGGACCGCATCATCGAGTTCCTGCGCACCTTCTACCGGCGCATCGCCTACCGCGTCGTCATCGGCTGGCGTTGGGCGGTCCTCGGCACCGGCGTCGCGCTCCTCGCCGGCGCCATCTGGCTGACACGCGACCTCGGCAACGAGTTCCTCCCCCAGGTCGACGACGGCAACGTCAGCGTCTTCATCCGGCTCCCCCCGGGCGCGTCCGCGGAGGAGACGAACCGCATCGCCCACGAGGTCGAGGCGATGGTCGCGCAGATGCCCTACGTCGAGCACGTCTTCACCACCGCCGGCGGCTTCCTCTTCGGTAGCGCGACGGCGGAGCGCGCGGGGCGCGGCTCGCTCGCCATCATCCTCTCGCCCGCCTCCAAGCGCGACATGAGCGCCGACGAATGGGTCCGCACGCTCCAGGCGCGCATCGACGAGCGCGGCTTCCCGGGCGCCGCCATCTTCGTGCGCCCGCCCCGTATCCGAGGGCTGCGCACCTCCATGGCCGGCTCGGACGTCGCGCTCAACATCCAGGGCGACGACCTGGGCGAGCTCCAGCGCCTCGCCGACGAGATCATTGCTCGCGTTCAGGGCGTGCCCGGCCTCGAGAACGTCGAATCCTCGACCGAGGAGGCCAGCCCGCAGCTCGTCATCGAGCTCGACCGCGAGCGCGCCGCCTACCTCGGGCTCGACGTCGCCGCCGTCGGGCAGACGATCCGCACCGCGCTGGACGGCACCGTCGCGACCCGCTTCACCGAGGGGAACCGGGAGTTCGACCTGCGCGTCATGCTCCCGCGCGAGCGCTTCACCAGCCCCGAGGACCTGGGCGCGGTCGCGCTCTTCCCCGGCACCGGGGGCCGGCCGCCGATCTACCTGCGCGACGTGGCCAACGTCTACCAGTCGCTCGGGCCGACCACGATCCGCCGCGAGAACCAGAACCGCGTCCTCCGCGTGACCGGCGACGTCATCACGGAGATCGCTCCGGTCGGCGTGGTCAACGACTCGATCCGCGCGCGCCTTGCCGACCTCCAGCTCCCCGACGGCTACGGCATCATCTTCGGCGGCGAGGAGGAGGCGATCCGGGAGAACAACCGACAGCTCATGATCGTCGTCACGCTCGCCATCTTCCTCGTCTTCGTGGTGATGGCCGTGCAGTACGAGAGCTTCATCAACCCGCTCGTCATCCTGACCTCGATCCCGCTCTCGCTGATCGGCGTGGGCACGGCGCTCTGGCTGACGGGCACGCCGCTCAGCGCGCCCGTTCTCCTCGGCGTGATCCTGCTCGCCGGGATCGTCGTCAACAACGCGATCCTCCTCGTCGAGTACATCGAGCAGTTCCGCAAGGAACACGGCGCATCGATGGAGGACGCGGTCGTCGAGGCCGGCGTGGTGCGCCTGCGCCCGATCATCATGACCTCACTCACTACGGTCCTCGGCATGGTGCCGCTCGCGCTCGGGATCGGCGAGGGATCGGAGCTCATGCAGCCGCTGGCCATCACCGTCGTCGGCGGGATGAGCCTCTCGACGCTGCTCACGCTCTTCGTCGTGCCGAGCACTTACCTGATCATGCAGCGAGGCGTCGCCACGCTGAAGGGCTGGCTGCTCGCGAGCCCGAGCACCCCGGAGCCCCGCTCCGCGGACGCCCTCGTCGCCGGCGCCGGCGGCCGGGCCGGGCGGCCGCCGATCCGCACCCCCGCGGGGCCGCCCGGTGCTCGCGTCATGCGGCGGCCCCCCGACCGGCCGGGCCGCCGCCACCCCCCCGCGGCGGCCCGGCCCTCTTTTGGTCAGCCCTCGGCGGGCTCGCCGGCCGATTCCTCGCGCTCGGCGGCCTCCCGCGCCGCGCGGCGGGCCAGCGCCGTGGCCCGTCGCGTCCACCGCCGCACCGATCGAGTCCCGCCACCTTCCCTGGCCAGTTCCGCCACCGCCTTTGCCGCCTGGCTCGCCGCGTCGCTCCACGCCTGCGATAGCGCTACCCGGTACGCCGACAGGTAGAGCGAGAACGCGCCCGCGGCATGCGGGCCTCGCGCCGCGCACGCGCCCGCCTCCATCAGCGCCGCCACGAGCGCCTCCGTGTTGCGTCGCATCACCTGCCGGAGCACATCCGCGAGCGCGACCCGCTCCTCCTCCGAGAGCGAGTGGTCGCCGGCAAGGTACTCGGCCGCGGCGGCGCACTCCTCGAAGACGTGCCACTCCGCCAGCCCCGCCGCCGCGCGCAGCGCCACCCGCACGACGGCGTACCGCGCGACGATCGCCGCCGCATCCCGGGCGTCGTCACCGATCCGGTCCAGATCGTCCAGCGTGCGCGCGCCCTCGAACGGCTCCACGTCCCGCTCCCACAGCTCGCCCGTTTCGGACCGTCGACGCCGCGACTGCGGCGGGATCTCATCCAGCGGCCACGTCAACGGGCGTTTCTTCAATCCCGCGCGCGGCTCCCTGGGTCCGTAGCTCCATCTCGCCATGGCATCTCCGTTGCCCGGGTAATGGTTGCTACACGATGCACCCCGGCCCTCGCGGAAGCCATGGCAGAACGGGACATCCCGGCCAATTGCGCGACGCGCCGCGATGTTGTATCGTGCGGCGCCCTGGGCAAGTATATCCCACAGGAGGGTTTGGGTGGCAAAAGAGGCCATCGAGATCGAGGGTACGGTCATCGAGGTTCTGCCCAACGCCACGTTCCGCGTCGAGCTGGAAAACGGGCATGAAGTGTTGGCGTATCTTTCGGGCAAGATGCGTCAGCACTACATCCGGGTCCTGGAAGGGGACCGGGTGAAGGTCGAGCTTTCACCGTACGACCTGACACGCGGCCGCGTCACGTACCGGTACAAGTAAGCGTGACGCGCGGTGCGGAGGCGGGCGGGATGGAGCTGCCTGGCGTCGTCTCACCCTTGCGGTGGTCGGCGCGGGGAGCTATATCGCGCCCGCACCAGACTGCTCAACAACTGGAGGGACCGACGCAATGGTCTTCGTTACCGGGTTCCTGATCTGGCTCGTCATGGCCGTGATCGCGGGTGCGCTGGTGCGCGCCCTTTACCGGGCGCCGGGCACGTCCGGCGCGTTGTCGTTCACTTTTGCGATCTTCGGTGGTGTGGTCGGCGGCCTGCTGGGCGTGGCGCCGTACGTCTACCACAATCCGTATCCGACGCGGGTCGGCGCGCTGATCGGCGCGGCGGCGGGCGCGTTGTTCTTCACCTGGCTGTACCACTTCATCGCGCGCAAGGCGGTCTAGACGGACCGTTGGCGGCTCGGCGCGCGGTCCTTCCAGGTCGCGTGCGTCCTGCACACACCGATCTTCGAGTGAAGTCGTGCGGGCGGTCGTGATGCGCGGGCCGGGCGGGCCCGAAGTCCTCGAGGTGCGGGAGGTCCCCGCGCCCGAGCCGGGCCCGGGCTCGGTCCGCGTTCGCGTGCGCGCCGCCGGCGTCAACCGCGCGGACCTGCTGCAGCGGCGCGGCCGCTACCCCGCGCCCGAGGATGCCCCGCAGGACATCCCGGGGCTGGAGTACGCCGGGACGGTCGATGCCGTCGGCGCCGGCGCGACCCGCTTCCGGCCCGGCGACCGGGTCATGGGGATCGTCGGCGGCGGCGCGTACGCCGAGGCCGTCGTCGTCGCCGAGCCGCTGGTCGTTCCGATCCCCGACGGGCTCGGCTTCGAGGAGGCGGCCGCCGTGCCGGAGGCGTTCGTCACCGCGCACGACGCCCTCTTCACGCTCCTCGGCCTCTGCGCCGGCGAGCGGCTGCTCGTGCACGCGGTCGGGAGCGGCGTCGGCGTCGCGGCGCTCCAGCTCGCCCGGGAGGCGGGCGCGACGGTCCTCGGCACCGCCCGCTCGGCGTGGAAGCTCGAGCGGGCGCGCGAGCTCGGCCTCGACTCCGGGATCGTGACCGAGGGCGTCGGCTTCGCGGACGCGGTCCTGGAGCACACCGGCGGTGCCGGCGTCGATGCGGTCCTCGACCTCGTCGGCGGCGCGTACCTGGCCGACAACCTCCGCGCTCTGGCACCGAAGGGCAGAATGGCGGTCGTCGGGCTCGTCTCCGGTCCGCGCGCCGAGCTGGACCTCGGGCTCCTGCTCCGCAAGCGCCTCACCCTGACCGGTACCGTGCTCCGCGGCCGGACGACGGAGGAGAAGGCCGCGGCGACGCGTGCCTTCGCCGATCACGTGCTCCCCCTCCTCGCCGCCGGCCGGGTCCGCCCAGTCGTCGACGCGGTCTACCCGATGGACCGGGCCGCCGAGGCGCACCGTCGCATGGAATCCAACCTCAACTTCGGCAAGCTCGTCCTGAGCTGGGACGCCTGAGGCGACGACCGTGACCGAGTTCGCCGAGCGCGTCTACGACCTCGTTCGACGCGTGCCGCGCGGGCGCGTGGTCAGCTACGGCGGCGTCGCCGCGCTCCTCGGCCGGCCGCGTGCCGCGCGCGGCGTGGGACGGGCGCTCCGCGAGCTCCCCCCAGGCACCGACGTGCCCTGGTGGCGCGTGGTCAACCACGCCGGCGCGATCTCGCTCGGCAAGCTCGACCCGCACGCGGCTCGCCTCCAGCGCGTCCTCCTCGAGGACGAGGGCGTGGAGTTCGACCGCCACGGGCGCATCGATTGGGACAGGTTCGGCTGGGAAGGGCCGGTCACTCCTCCACGACCGCCGCGGTGACCGACAGGATCTTCGGCAGGTAGCCGGCAACGAGCTCCCAGGAATCGCCGCCGTCGCGGCTCGCGAAGAGGTGCCCGCTCGACGTGCCGAAGTAGACGCCGCATGGGTCCAGGCCGTCGGTGTCCATCCCTTCGCGCAGCACCGAAACGTAGGCGTGCTCCTGCGGCAGGCCGCGTGTGAGCGGCTCCCAGCTCGCGCCGCCGTCGCGCGTCCGGAAGACGCGCAGCATCCCGCCCACCGTCGCCCGCATGTGGCTCGACTCCTCCGGGATCACATAGGCGACGTCGGGGTCCGAAGGGTCCAGCGCCAGCGCGTAGCCGAATTCGCTCGGCAGCCCGTCCGTGATCTCCGTCCAGCTCTCGCCCCGATCGTCCGAGCGGTAGACCCCGCAGTGGCTCTGCTGGTAGAGCCGGTCCGGACGCGCCGGGTGCAGTCGCAGCTTGTGCACGCACTGCCCGGCCTCCGGATACGTCTGCGGCAGGAAGTCCGCCCGCGTGCCCGCGTTGATCGGCTTCCAGCTCGCACCGCCGTCGTCCGAGCGGTACACGCCGCCGGCAGAGAGCGCGCAGTACAGTCGTGACGGATCGCGCGGGTCCGTCAGCATCGAGTGCAGCGCGAGCCCGCCGCCCGCCGGCTGCCAGGTCCGGTTCGTCGGATGATCGTTGAGCGACGCCACGCCCGACCAGCTTTCACCCCGGTCCCGGCTCACGAAGAGCCCCGCCGGCTCGATCCCCGCATAGAGCGTATCCGGCTCGTCCGCCGGACCCGGAGAGAGCGCCCAGATCGCCTCGAGCCCCCGCTCGTCTTCGTAGTGCGGCGCCGCTTCCAGCACCGTCCAGCTCTCGCCCCGGTCGTCGCTCCGGTGCACGTGCGCGCCCCAGACCTTGTGGTCCGTCGCAGCCCACACCGTCCGTCCGTCTCGTGGGTCCAGCCACGCGTGGTAGACCTCCCGCCCGACCAGCAGCGGCGGCGAGATCCGCCACGTCCGACGACGCTCATCCGAACGGGCCACGAACAGCCCACGCTTCGTTCCGATCAGGAGATAGACTCGTCGTTCCATGGCGATGAACTTACCCCCGCTCTACGCCGCGCCGCCACCCCCACTAACGCGCGGCCTGTTTCTTGCGGAACCCCGCCGCCCCGAATCTGACACCCGATTAACCGCCCGAGGATCGGTCGGCAGTATGGCGCGCAAAGACAAGCCCGGCACCGCCCGGATGGCCCTCAGGCTGGCCCTGTACCTCCTCCTCGGCGTGCCGATGTTCGGCTTCATCTGGTGGAACATCAACGAGATCCTGTCGCTCTCGTTCGATCCCCTGAGGATCCTGCTCACCGGCGTGGTGGGCGCAATCTTCCTGCTCCTGCTCCGCTCTCTCTCCCGCAGCATCGCACGCTGGGAGATGGAGCGCGAGGAGCACGCCCACGGTGACGGATCGGAGGTGAGTCCATGACCAACGACGACCACGATCCCCTCTCGACCGGGTCCGAATTCCCCGAGGACACCGAGCTCTCGCCCGAAGAGGAGCCCGTCGTCATCGGCACGCTCTTCCTTTCGATGCTCCTCCTCATCGGCGTCCTCGGCGCCTGGTTCGTGATCTACTTCACGATGCTCGACCGGTTGTGACATGAAGATCGAAACCTACGAAAAGGCCTACCTCTGGCTCGGCGGGATCACGCTCCTCGCCTGTCTCATCGTCCTGATCTACTCCAGCTTCGCCATGGGGCTGCACCTTCCGGGGCGAGTGGCCGAGGTGGATCCGAAGGCGCTCCAGTCGACGCCGCCCTTCGACCAGCCAGGCGTGCGCCAGGTCGGCCCGAACCAGTACGAAGCCGTCCTGATCGGCCGCGCATGGAGCTTCGACCCCCAGGAGATCCGGGTCCCGGTCGGCGCAAAAGTCACCTTCATCGGCACCTCGCAGGATGTCATCCACGGCTTCTTCATTGAAGGAACACGTGTGAACATCATGCTCATCCCGGGGCAGGTCGTGACGGCGACGCACACCTTCAGGGAGCCGGGCGAATACACGGTCATCTGCCACGAGTACTGCGGGCTCGGGCACCACACGATGTTCGGAAAGGTCATCGCGGAATGAGTGCTTCTACGGTCTACGACCCGAGTGGCTTCGAGATCCCGGAGTCGCACAAGCGATTCCTGCGCTGGACGATCTACATCGGCTACGGCGCGCTCATCGCCGGGATCTTCCACGGCCTGGCCAACGCGCTCTCCTACGCGAACATCAACATCCTCCCCTACTTCCCGAAGCTGCGCGGCTACTACCAGGGGCTGACCGCGCACGGCGTGGCGAACGTCCTGGTCTTCACCTTTGCCTTCTCGAACGGCTTCCTGCCGCTCATGACCGCGCGGGCCGTGAGCCGGCCCCTGGTCTCGTCTCTGGTTTACGCTTGTTTCGCATTGATGGCGCTGGGCACCGTGCTCGTCGTCTACGCGATCGTGACGAACCAGGCGTCGGTGCTGTTCACGTCTTACGCGCCGCTCCAGGCGCACTGGACGTACTACGCCGGGCTGGTGCTGATCGTGGTGAGCACGTGGGTCGCGCTGCTGAACATGTTGATCGTGGTGCGGCGCTGGAGGCGAGATCACGTCGGCGACCGCTTGCCGCTGCTGGCCTTTATCTCGCTGGTCAGCTACATCATGTGGTTCCTGGCGTCGCTGCCGATCGCGGTGCAGTTCCTCGGCTTCATGATCCCGTGGTCGCTGGGCGCCTACGGCGGGCTGATCGACCCGCTGCTCACGCGCACGCTCTTCTGGTTCAGCGGCCACGCGATCGTCTACGCGTGGCTGCTCCCCGCGTACGTCTCGTGGTATGCGCTGGTCCCGCGGCAGGCCGGCGGCGTGCTGGTCAGCGACTCGCTCACGCGGAGCGTCTTCATCCTGTTCCTGATCCTTTCGATCCCGACGGGCTTCCATCACCAGTACACGGACCCGGGGATCCCGACGGGCATGAAGGCGCTCCACGGGGTGCTGACCTTCGGCGTCTTCTATCCGAGTCTGGCGACGGCGTTCTCCGTCGTGGCCGCGCTCGAGATCGGGGCGCGCCGGCGCGGCGGCAGGGGCGTGCTGGGCTGGATCGCGAAGATCCCCTGGAGCGACCCGTCCGTGACCGCGCAGGTCCTGGCGATGGCCGTCTTCGTTTTCGGCGGGATCACCGGGCTGATCAACGCGAGCTTCACGATGAACCAGATCATCCACAACACGACGTGGGTGCCTGGCCACTTCCACATGACGGTCGGCACAGCGGTCGCGCTCACGCTCGTCGGCGTGGCGTACTGGATGATCCCCTACCTGACCGGTCGTGCGCTCTGGGGGCGGAAGCTGGCGCTGGCCTCCTCGTGGATCTATGCGATCGGCGTCTTCATCTTCGCCCGGGGGATGATCTCCGCCGGGCTGGAGGGGATGCCGCGCCGGCTCTTCCGCGTGCAGTCCACCTACACCAACCCGGAGTGGAGGCTGGGCGGCATCCTGACCGGCGTCGGCGGCACGCTCATGTTCATCGGGCTCGCCATCTTCTTCATCGTGATCGGCGCGACGATCCTGTGGGGGAAGAAGGGAGAGCAGCCGCGTGACATCCCGATCTCGAGGACGCTGCTCGCGCCATCGCTGAAGGGGTGGGACCGCCACCTGGACCGCATCTGGATCTGGGTCCTGGTCACGATCGCGCTGATCCTGATCGCCTACGGCCCCTTCTTCGCCAGCTATCTGCCGGCGCGGATGGTCTCGCCCGGCTTCCGGTTCTATTGAGCGGCGCTCGCGGCCGATCGGCGCTCACAGCGCTTCCGTATCGCCCAGCGCGATCCGGGCGGCGCGAGCCAGCCGCCCGGGCGCGTGGGCGATCAGCCATCTCTCCAGCCGCCCGATCCGTCCGACGCCCTCGACGGCATCGGGCGGCGGCGCTTCCAGGATGAAGAGCGCGCCTTCCCGCTCGATCACGTCGTGCCGCGCGTGGCCGTCCTTCTCCCTGCGGAACCGGAGCGTGACGCGGGCCTTCCCGACGCGAAGGCCGTGGAGCGTGACCTCCTCGAGCCACGAGGGGAGGCGCGGACGCACGAGGAGGAGCGTCCGGGCGGGGGCGAAGGGGTAGATCCCGAGCAGGATCTGCACGAGTTGGATCGCCGCGCTCGCGCTCCACGCCTGCGGGCTGTTCGCGCCCGGGTAGACCGTCGGGATCGGCGACTCATCGGCGCCGTGCCCGCCCAGCGCCTCCGGGAGCCGCAGCCGGTGGAACTGCTCGGCCGCCGCGAAGAGCCCGCTCACGAGCCGCTCGACGTGGTCGTCCAGGCCGTAGCGCTTGAATCCGAGCGCGAACGTCGCGTTCTCGACCGGCCAGACCGTGCCCAGGTGGTAGGCCAGCGGATTGTAGGACGGGTGTTTGGTCGAGAGCGTGCGCACGCCCCAGCCGTTGAAGAGGTCGGGCGCCATCAGCCGGTCGGCGACGGCGCGCGCCCGGCTCCCCGGCACGATCCCCGCCCCCAGCGCGTGCCCCGCGTTCGAGCCGATCGAGCGCACCGGCCGCTTCTCCGGATCGAGCGCCATCGCGTAGAACCCGTCCTCCTCCATCCAGAACGCCTCGTCCCATTGCCTGCGCAGGCGACGGGCGCGGCGCAGGAACTCGGCGGCGCGGGCGTCGTCGCCCAGGGCGAGGAGGATCTCGGCCATGCGCAGGAGCGCGATGTAGTGGTACGCCTGCTCCTCGACCGTCGCGATCGGGTCCTCGACCAGCGTACCGTCCGGGTAGCGGATCGCCTCGTCCGAGTCCTTCCAGGCGTGGTTTTTCAGCCCTCGCGGCGAGCGGCGCACGTACTCGAGGAAGCCGTCGCCATCGCGGTCGCCGTAGCGATCCGCCCACTCGAACGTCCTGAGCGCCGTGTCGACGTGTCGGCGCAGCACCGCGTCGTCGCCGGTCCAGTGCCAGAGCTCCGACAGGGCCAGCACGAACATCGCCGGCGTCGTCTGGGTGCCGTAGTACGCGCGCTGGGGGATGATCTCGAGATCCGAGAGCGGGCCGCGGCGCATCTCGTGGATCAGCTTGCCCGGCTCGCGGTCGTGGAACGCCGAGTCGCTCGTCGCCTGCGTCGCCGCGACGACCTCGACCGCGCCGCGCAGCATCTCCGGTCCGAGGAGCGCGCCCTGCCACGCCGCCGTGAGCGAGTCCCGGCCGAAGATCCCGGTGTACGTCGGCACGCCGGCCATCGCGAACCACGCGTCGGGCGCCGGGTCGAACTCCCAGTTGCGGAGCGCATACAGATCCTCCGCCGCCTGCTCGAACGCGCCCTCGGCAACGGGGTGCGATGCGGTGAGCCTGGCGCGCCTGCCGCGCCAGCGTCGGCGCAGCCGGTCGCGCGCGGTGCCGGAGCGCGGCGAGGCGGGCAGCGGAGTGCGCCACTCGCCGTCGACGAGCGATTCGTACGAGAGCGTAGCCTCCCACCGCCCGTTCGGCGCGAGCTCGACCTCGAACCGAACGCCCACCTCGTCAGGCGACGGCGGCGAATCCGCCCGCGCGATGCGGAGCCGCATCCCGCGCCGTACCTCGTGCCCGTCGTGCTCCGCGTGGTAGTCGAAGCACAGGAGCGCACCTTCCGCGTCCCAGCTCCGCTCGACTCTCCCGTGCTGCTGGCGCGGCGCGCCGGCCTCCTGCACGTCGGCGAAATCAGCGTCGACCTCGAGGCGCAGCTCTGTCGAGATCGGCACCATCCCGTGGTTGCGGAGCGTGATGCGCTCCTCCATCCCGCGCCCCACGCGGCGGGCGACGACGAGCTCGAGTGCGTCCTGCGGCAGGCGCGGCCCCGCGGCGGTCCCGCCGGGGAGCGGCGTGCGGAGGTGGGCGATCCAGCGTTCCGCCTCGGGGGTCCCGCTCCCGATGTAGCGGGGCGGCTGGTCGGCAAGGAGTATCCGGTGCCGGCAAAGGATGCGGGTGTCGAAGTCCCAGAGCCCCTCGCGGCCCGTGCCGTCGATCGAGCCGTCGTTCCGGCAGACGAGGACCGTGTAGCCCTGGTACACGATGTCGAGCGGACCGTGCGGGTCGAGCCCCGCACCGCGGCGAGCCGGCGCGGCGCCTTGATTTCCTGCCGTTCGTCGTCCCTCCATCGGCCGGCTGCAACGGCAAGAGGGGTTCCACCCCGGCCCGCCGGAGCCGTGTCCGACCGGGACGACCGGGCAATGGCGGCAGCGCTCCGGTCACGCCGCGGCACGAAGGCACGACGGTTGCCTCGCTCTATCCGGCACCGTCCACTTCCACCGGCCTCGGGTCCGGCACGGGACGGGACCCGGGCCCGCCAGCGACGAGGTGTGCGCATGCCGTACGACGAGCCGTTCCGGCTGCCGCGCCGGTACCTCCGGCCAGGGTTCCTCTCGCCCCGTTCGGCGTACTCGGAGCTGCACGACTACGATTTCGAGATGCGCGGCCCGTACCGGCCGGGTCGGCTGGTCGACGCCTACATGGAGTGGCGGCGGTTCAAGCGGGAGGCGGGGCTGACCGACGACCGCCGCCGGCCGGTCGACGACCTCGAGCGGCTGCGGCGCTGGGAGGAGTGGCGGCGCATGCGGCGCCTCCCGGAAGCCGAGCGCCGCAAACGTATCAGGGAGCGCCGACGCGGTCCAAGCCGAGGCCCAAGGTGGCCGCGAGCAGACCTGTGACCCGATTGCCGTTCCTGTCGAGCACTTCGTCGAGCGCATCGTCGATCGTCCGGTCGACCGCCCGGAAGATCGTCTCCGCATCGGGGCGGGCGTCCTCCTCCATCAGATAGCTGAAGGTCCGCGCCATCCCGCAGTTCGCCAGGAAGTCGGCCAGGACCGAGAAGCGACGGTCCGCCCGCTGCGCGACGCGCGTCGAGCCCAGTCGCATCTCGCGGAACGGGTGGTTCGCGCCGCTCGCGATCACGTCCACCCCCGCCGCAGCGAGCCGGTCCAGCCGCTCCTCCGTGAGCGAGCCCGACACCGCCGCGCAGATGAAAACCTCCGCGGGTGTGTCGTCGAATCGGTCGCGCTCCGCCGCGGGGAGCGTCCTCGGATCCTGTGGCAGCAGCTTGTTCTCCCTGCGACGCATGAGGTCCTCGACCTCCGCGGCGCCCAGCCCCTCCGGAGCGACCAGCGCCGACCGCGCATCCGAGATCCCGACGATCCGGGCGCCCGCCCGCGCCAGGAAGATGCCGCACGCCGCGCCCACGTTGCCGAATCCCTCGAGCAGGACCCGTACGCCCTCCAGCGACCGGCCGCGCCGCGCGTACAGGTGCTCGACCGACCGCGCGACGCCGTACCCCGTGATCAGGTCCGAGACCGTCATCCGCAGGCCGGATACCCCGATCGTCTCCGGGACCGGTGCCTCGACCCCCTCCTGGAGGTTGCGGATGATCCGCTCGAAGCGGACACCGTCCGGCGCGAAGTGCCCGCGGACCACACCCTCCTGCGGGTGGTGCAGCCCCAGCCGCTGGAACGTGGGGATGACCTCCAGCACCTCGTCCACGTTCAGGTCGCCGCCCGTGCCGTAGTGGTTCCGCAGGTACGGCATGATCGCCCGGTACCACCGCTCCAGCACCTCGCCCTTGCGCGGATCCGTCGGATCGAAGTCGATCCCCGTCTTCGCTCCGCCGATCGCCGGACCGGAGAGCGAGAACTTCAGGTCCATCGCCTTCGCCAGGTAGACGACCTCCCGGTCCGTGATCCCCGGCCGCATGCGCGTGCCGCCGCCCGCCGCACCGCCCCGCAGCGAGTTGATCACCAGCCACGCACGCGCGCCCGTCTCTTCGTCCCTCCAGTGAACCGTCAGCTCCGGCGCCCTGCGCAGGAACGCGTTATAACGCTTCCACATGCTCTTCCGGGGTGATGGGTTCGACGAAGACTTCCATGACGCCGCCGCAGACTGCAGGACTCCACGAGTCGATCGCGTCCAGCAGCTCGACGCGCACCAGCCGCGGCTCGCCGGTGCGCACCACCTCCTCCGCCGCCGCGATCACGTCCGCCTCCCCGCACCCGCCGCCGATCGTGCCGACCAGCCCCGCGCCCGGCTCGATCACCATCTTGCTGCCGACGTGGCGCGGCACCGACCCCTTCGTCCCGACCACCGTGGCGAGGACGACCGCGCGCCCGCGTCGAGCCGCCTCGACCACCGCCTGTTGCACGGCGATGTCATCCATCTCCACCCTCCGGCAAGAGTCGATCGAGTACGCGTTCCTTCGCGGACAGGGAAGATTCTCCGCCCGCCCCCGCCCCCCGCCGCAGCGCCACCAGCTCCGCCGCGATGCTGACCGCGATCTCCTCCGGCGTCTCCGCGCCGATGTCGAGCCCGACCGGCGCCGAGACCATGGCCAGCCGCGACCGCGGCACGCCCACGTCGAGCAGCGCCTGGAACGCCGCCCGCACCCGACGGCGGCTGCCGATCATCCCGATGTAGCGAGGGAGCGGATCACGGGTGAGGAGGCGTTGGAGGCAGTCGAAGTCGTAGCGGTGGGCGCGGGTGACGAGGAGGACGTGGGAGCGAGGGCCGATCGGCACGTCCCGGAACGGGTCGGCGAAGTCCATCCGCCGGACCGTCGCCTCCTCGGGAAATCGCGCCGGCGTCGCGAAATCTTCCCGGTCGTCCAGCACCGTGACCCGATAGCCGAGCAGGACCCCCAGTCGCGCCAGCGGCACCGCGATGTGCCCCGCACCGACGACGACCAGCTCCTCGGGCGCGCGGTGCACCTCGATGTAGATACGGGGCCCGGACGCCGACGCCGGGCCGGCGTCCACCGCGACCGCCGTACCTTCATCGACCGTGACGACCTCCGCGCCCGTTCGGCCGCCGGAGATCGCGGCGCGCGCGTGCTCGACCGCGCGTGCGTCCAGCTCCGCCGCCCCCAGCGATCCGCGCACCTCGCCCGTTTCCAGCACGAGCAGGCGACGCGCCGCCCCTCCACCGTCAAGGCACAGTGCAACGGCGACGGCCGGGCCACCCTCGTACGCCGCGAGCGCCGCCCGCGCGGCGTCGGCCGCGGTGACGACGTCGCTTGTGGCCGCCGCGTCGGCGGCTATCACGGCGTCGCCCGCCTCCGCCGCGCCGGCCGCGGTCACCACGTCGCCCGCCGTCCGGTCCTTCAACACGCTCCCTCCACCAGCCGACGATAGTCGTCGGGCGAGTCGATGTCGGCCGTCACGCCCGCGTCGTTCACGTCCACGTCCAGGATTTCACTGCGGTGAGCTTCGATCACCGTGTGCGCGCCCTCGGGGAGGTCCTCCCGGAGGAGCTCGGGGAGGATGCGACGGGCGAACACACCCGGATGGCCCGGCACGCCACGGTAGACCGGCCGCACGATCGGCGCACGAGCGGCGCGATACGCCTCGAGGAGCAGGAGCACCGTCTTCGCGGAAACGAGCGGGTGGTCGACCGGGAGCACCACCACCGCCTCCGCCTCCGGTCCGAGGGCGCGCAGCCCGCACCGGAGCGACGTCGCCTGATCCGAATCCGGCTCCGGGTTGACGACCACCTTCGCCCCCGACTGTTCCGCCCGCCTCGAGATCTCCTCGGCATCGGTGCCCACGACGGCGACCACCAGGCGGCAGCCGCCTTCGATCAGCACCCGGATCGACCGCTCGATGAACGTCTCGCCGTCCACCGGGAGCAGCGCCTTCGGCCGGCCCATCCGGCGCGAACGGCCCGCCGACAGAACGATGCCATCGATGATCGGCGCACTCGGCGCGGACTTGGATGAGTTCATCGGGATCTGGACAGGGACGGACTTCGACCCCGGGGGCCTCGAGAACGGGGCCCGGCCGGTCCGTCGGACGCCGAGGCGGCGTCCACAGAGGCGTGCGGGAATATGGGGGAGCATGTTTGCGACGTCAAAGGCGCGAGGGCACCGCGCGCCCGTCGCGCCCCCGTCCCGCAGAACCGGTGCCGCGAACCGGTGCCGC
>CAYPGK010000029.1:32043-36361 GCA_964410055.1 uncultured Gemmatimonadaceae bacterium
GAACCGGTGCCGCGAACCGGTGCCGCCGCTGGGCATAGCGGCAGGGTGGCGTCAGGACCCGGTCACGCCGCGACTAATGGCAATCACCTCTGCCCTGGTCCGTGAAGGCGCCGTTCACGGTGGGGATGAATTCCCAGGTGTAATGGTCCCGGTAAAGCGACAGCTTCAGCACGCCGAGCGTCTTGCCGTCGTGCAGCTCCCGATTCGCCGGAGACCGCTCCGACCAGTGCGGCCTCTGCCCGCCGGTGCCGACCACGAACTGCCGGATCCCCCGCTCCGGGTCCACCTCCCCGTACGGGTTCTGGGGCGCGTACCGTTCGTAGTAGTGGTCGTGGCCGTTCAACACCACCTCCGCGCCCGCCTCGTAGAGCGCCTCCCAGTACGGACGCATCGCCGCGGAGCCGCCCCGCGCGGTCGCGCTGAAGAGCGGATGGTGCCAGTATGCCAGGATGCATCGGGCAGGGTTAGCGGCCAGATCCTCCCGGAGCCATCTGAGCTGCTCGGGGTCGGACGCCATCACCGGCTCGCTGTTCAGCACCACGATGTGCCAGCCCCCGAGGTCATAGCTGTAGTACCCCTTTCCCGCGGGGCCGGCGGCGTCGCCGAAATATTCGTAGTACGGCCCGCCGGCGTCCGTTCGGTAGTCGTGGTTCCCTATGCTCGGACGCGTGCGATGCTTGTGGCGCCCCCAGGACGGATGGTAGCAATTGGCAAATTCCTGTGCCGTCCCGTTCGGGTACACGTTGTCGCCCGTCGTGAAGATCGTGCCCGGGATCCCGTCCAGCAGCCTGGCCGTCGCCTCGTCGCCCAGGACGTCGCACGACGCGATGTCGCCCGCCCCGACCAGGATGGCGGGCCCGACCGTGACCCGCGCCGAGTCGCGCTCGCCCGGGAGCTGCGCGATGACCCACGCCTCGCCCTGTACGACGCCGATCACCCGTCCATCCGCGTCGACGATCGCGACGTCCGGGTCCGAGCTCGACCACTCGACCGACTCGGACGGGACCGGGTCTCCCTTGCCACCCCGTGTGTAGACCGTCAGCCGCGCCGTGTCCCCGGGCGACAGCTCGACCGACGACGGCTCGATCCGGCTCGCAGGGTCCCGACGCGGGGCCGTGACCGGATCCTCCGTGCACCGGGTCAGGAGCAGCACCGCCCCGCCCGCAGTCAACAGCAGTGCGATAAAGATCCTCATTCCCTCGCAGCCTCTTGCGCGTCACGACCGCCCGGGCCGTTCCCGGCAGGGGACAGGCGATCGGCCGGACTCCACCGCACATGGGGTGCCGCCGCACGCCTTGACCCGCGACCGGCGCTCGCCGTACTCTTTCCAGCCCGGGCGCTTCCGCTCGCCTGTCCCTTTCATCCCCACGCCGGCTGCGGCCATGCACGCGATCATCCAACTCGACGTCAACGGCGACCGGTACCAGACCGGCGTCCCCATGCACTACACGCTCCTGGAGACACTCCGCTACGCCCTCGGGCTGACCGGCTCCAAGCAGGGCTGCGACAAGGGCGACTGCGGCGCATGCACTGTCCTCCTCGACGGCGAGCCGGTCCTCGCCTGCCTCACGCCCGTCCTGGAGGCCGAGGGCCGAAGGATCACCACCGTCGAGGGGCTCGCCGGCGCCGGGGAGCCGCACCCGCTCCAGGCCGCCTTCGGCGACTGCGGCGCCGCACAGTGCGGGTTCTGTACGCCCGGCGTTCTCATGTCCGCATACGCCCTGCTCCTGCGCAACCCCGCGCCCGACCGAAGGCAGATCCGCGAGGCACTCTCCGGCAACCTCTGCCGCTGCACCGGATACACCAAGATCTACGAGGCCGTCGAACGCGCGGCCGAGATGTTGCGCACGAAAAACGACCGTTAACAGCCCAGGGAGCACGAACCGATGCGACCGGAAGACCTGCGTGAGCGCCAGACCCGCGACGCCGCGAGCGACGACCGACTCCGCGAGCTCGCCGGGCGCGATTTCGCCATCATCGGCGGCCGCAACCGCCGCGTCGACGCCATCGCCAAGGCCACCGGGCGCGCACTCTACACCGACGACATCGCGCTCCCCGGGATGCTCCACGGCAAGATCCTGCGCTCGCCGCACCCGCACGCGCGCATCCTGTCGATCGACACCTCTCGCGCGGAGGCGTTACCGGGTGTTCACGCGGTGGTCACCGGGCGCGACATGCCGACGAAGTACGGCATCATCCCCTGGACCCGCGACGAGGAGCCGCTCGCCGTCGACCGCGTCCGCTACATCGGCGATGGCATCGCCGCGGTCGCGGCGGTCGACGAGGACACCGCGATCCGCGCGCTCGAGCTGATCGACGTCGAGTACGAGGTCCTCCCCGCGATCCTCGATCCGGAACAGGCGTTGACCCCGCCGGACGGCGCGCCGCCGATCCACGAGCCGAAGAAGCCGGGGCACAACGGCAACATCACCAAGATCGTGCGCCTGGAGTTCGGCGAGGTGGACCGGGAGCTGGAGGAGAGCGACTTCGTCGTAGAGGGCGAGTACTTCTTCGAGGGGACGACCCACGCGCCGATCGAGCCGCACTGCGCGATCGGGCACTTCGACCCCTCCGGGAAGCTGACCGTCTGGTCGTCGACGCAGGTGCCGCATTACCTCCACCGCGAACTGGCCCGCGTCCTCGACCTCGACGTCGCCCGCGTGCGCGTCGTCCAGCCCACGGTCGGCGGCGGGTTCGGCGGGAAGTCGGAGCCGTTCGACCTGGAGTTCTGCGTCGCGCTCCTCTCCATGAGGACCGGCCGACCGGTCAAGATCCTCTACACCCGAGAAGAGGTCTTCTACGCCCACCGCGGACGGCACCCGATGAGGTTCCGCGCGAGGCTCGGCGCCACCCGCGACGGGCGCATCAAGGCCGTCGACCACGACATCCTGATCGACGGCGGCGCCTACGCCTCCTTCGGGCTCGTCACGGCCTACTACTCCGGCCAGCTCCTCCCCGCGCCGTACGTTTTCGGCAGCTACCGCTTCGACGCGACCCGGGTTTACACCAATAAACCCGCCTGCGGGCCCAAGCGCGGCCACGGCTCCGTCCAGCCGCGCTTCGCCTTCGAGGTCCAGCTCGACAAGCTCGCCGAAGCCGTCGGCCTCGACCCGATCGAGCTCAGGCGCCGCAACTTCCTCGGCTCGAACACCCGCACGATCAACGAGCTGCGCGTCCAGTCCAACGGCTTCCTCGAGTGTCTGGACGCCGTCGAGCGGGCCAGCGGGTGGAAGGACAAGTTCCGCCGCCTGCCGTACGGCCGCGGCGTGGGCGTCGCGGGCTCGTGCTACATCTCCGGGACCAACTACCCGATCTACCCGAACGACATGCCCCAGTCGGGGATCCAGATCCAGATCGAGCGGAGCGGCCGCGTCACCGTCTTCAGCGGCGCCTCCGAGATCGGACAGGGCTCCGACAGCGTCGTCGCGCAGATCGCCGCCGAGGAGCTCGGCGTCCCGCTCGACTACGTCCGCACCGTCTCCGCCGACACCGACCTCGTCCCCGTCGACCTCGGCGCCTACTCCTCGCGCGAGACGTTCATGGTCGGCAACGCGTGCCTGCACGCCGCCCGCCAGCTCCGCGAGAAGGTCGTCCAGGCCGTGGCCGAGGCGCTCGAGGTGCCCGTAACGCGTGTTTACCTGGCCGGTGGCTGGGCGTTCGACGTCGCAGACCCCTCGACGCGCATCCCGATCTCCGAGGCGTTCAACATCGCCGAAGCGAAGTTCGGCACCCTCGGCGCGACCGGCTGGTACAACACGCCCAAGGACGTTCACGGCAGTTATCGCGGCGGCACCATCGGCGCCTCGCCCGCCTACAGCTTCACCGCCCACGTCGCCGAGGTCGAGGTCGACGTGGAGACCGGCATCGTCGACGTGAAGACGATCTGGGTCGCCCACGACTGCGGCCGCGCCCTTAACCGCACCCTCGTCGAAGGCCAGATGGAGGGTTCTGCTTACATGGGCTTCGCCGAGGCCCTCATGGAGGAGCAGATCTTCAAGGGCGAGGAGCAGGGCAGGGCAGGGCTGCACAACGCCCCCTCGCTCCTCGACTACCGCATCCCCACCTCGCTCGACACCCCCGAGCTCGTGTCCCTGATCGTCGAGAGCGTCGACCCCGAAGGCCCGTACGGCGCGAAGGAAGCGGGCGAGGGCCCGCTGCATCCGTCGATCCCGGCGATCGCCAACGCCATCTACGACGCCATCGGCGTCCGCATGGACCGCATGCCGTTCTCGCCGCCCCGCGTCTGGCAGGCGCTCCAGGACCCCGCCGCACGCGAGCGGTGGGAGCGGGCGCGAGGGCAGATCGCCGAAGCCGCCGG
>CAYPGK010000030.1:0-13465 GCA_964410055.1 uncultured Gemmatimonadaceae bacterium
TCAGGCGCCGTTGACGACCAGCACCGGACAGGGCGAGGCGGAGAGGATCCGCTCCACGCGAGGGCCGAGGAAGAGGCGTCCCGTACCGACCCGCACGTCGGTGCCGAGGAGGATGAGGTCGACCGAGCCGGCGAGCGCCGCGCCGATCAGGACGTCCTCGACCGCCGCACCCGTGTGCACCGCCGTACGGACGCGAACCCCCTGACTCTTCCCCAGCGCCGCGAGGTCGTCGACCATGCGCCGCCCCGCATCGATCAGCCGCTCCCGGAGCTCCAGGTGCGGGAGCGTGCCGGGCTCTTCCACGACGTTGATGATGAGCACTTCCGCGTCCGCGTTCTCCGCCGCCATCGCGAAGGCGACCTCCGCCGCGGCGCGCGAACTGGCGCTCCCGTTCGTGGGCACGATGAGATGCCGCGGCGGCCACTGCTCGCTCGTCGGCGCGCCGCGCACGACCAGCGTGGGGCACGGCGCCATCCGCACCAGTTCGTCGACGATCGGATGGAACACCGAATCGGCGCCGGTGCTCTCGGTCGCGCCGAGGAGCAGCAGGTCGTAGTCCTTCGCCGCCTCCTCGAGGATCGCGCCCGCCGGATCGTTGCTTTCGACGACCTTACGGGTGACCTCCGCGCCCGAGGAATCCACCTCCAGCTCTTCCACGAACGCCTGTCCTTCCGTCCGCTGGCCCGGCGGCATCACGGTGAAGAGCGTGATCGAAAGCGGGCTCCGCTCCCCCAGCCGGTCCAGCGCGAAGCGCTTGATCGGCTCGAGCTCGGCCTTGCCCGGGCGCTGGCGGACCGGCACCAGGACGCGGTGGACCTGCGCGATCCTGCTCCCCGCAGCCAGCCGCTCGCGCTCGAGCCGGTCGAGCTCCTGCTGCTCGGGGACGACGTGGCGCAGCGCCCAGCGCAGCGCGGGCGGCGCCATGAGCGACGTCGCCATCGCCATGAGGACGATGATCGAGTACATCTCCTGCGTCAGGATGCCGAGCGAGAGCCCGATCGTCGCGACGATGATCTCCATCGCGCCCCGGGCGTTCATCCCGGCGCCCAGGCTGAGCGCGGTCCAGTGGTCCGTGCGCCCGATCAGCCGCGCCCCGGCGTAGACGCCCGCCACCTTGCCGAAGCTGGCGACGAAGATCACGAGCAGCGCAATGGCGAGCAGTTCCGGCGTGAACAGGCCGCGCACGTCCACCTTGAGCCCAGCGACCGCAAAGAAGATCGGAGCGAAGATGCCGTGCGTCATGCTCTCGAGGCGGTGAACCACCTCGCTCGGCAGCCGACGCATCTGCCCGAACAGGATCCCCATGAAGAAGGCGCCGAGCACCGCTTCCAGGTTGAGCGCCTGCGTGATCGCGCCCCACGTGAACGTCATCACCACGACCAGGGTGAGGAGGCGGTCCCGGCTGATCACTTCGTCCTGGACGCGGTCGAGCGCGCGCTTCACCAGCCAGCGACCGGCGGTGACGCTGAACACGATGAAGAGGAGCACGCTCCCGACCGCACCGCCGACGGTCCCGGCCGTCACGGACTCGCCCGCAGCCAGCCCGGCGACCACCGAAAGCAGGATCCAGCCGATCGTGTCGTCCGACATCCCCGCCGCGATGATCGTCTGGCCGACGTCCCGGCGCATGAGGTTCAGGTCCATGAGCACCTTGGCGATCACCGGGATCGCCGTGATGGCCATGGCCGTCGCAACGAAGAGGGCGAACACCAGCCGCCGCCCCTCGGTGGCGAGCAGGGTCTCGGGAAGGTTCCACCCGAGGACGAACCCCGTCGTGAAGGTGACCAGGATCCCACCGATCGACGCGCCCGCGGCGGTTC
Organism: uncultured Gemmatimonadaceae bacterium; assembly: GCA_964410055.1. Lineage (GTDB taxonomy): Bacteria > Gemmatimonadota > Gemmatimonadetes > Longimicrobiales > RSA9 > CALBZE01. The sequence continues at coordinate 1,821 of CAYPGK010000030.1, forward strand.
GCGCCTTGCGCCGGATCAACGTGAGATCGGTCTCCAGCCCCGTGATCAGGAGCAGGAACATCACCCCGAGGAGCGAGACTACCTCGAGCAGGTAGCCCTGTACCTCCGTCTGGGGCAGGATCCACGCGCCGATCCCTGGCGCGAGCGAGCTCAGCAGCGATGGGCCCAGCACGATGCCGGAGAGGATCTCGCCCACCACCGCCGGCTGGCCGAGGCGCTGAGCGATCTCGCCCAGGGCACGCGCGACCAGCAGCAGCACGGAGATCTGGACGAGCAGGACCAGCACGTCGTGATGCGGGGCAGCCGTGAATGGGGTCATCGGCCAGACTCCGTGGCGGCAGCCGGAAATGCGAAAGGCCACCCGGCCGCACCGCTCGACGGATGCGCCCGAATGACCTCATACGAAGAACCGAGCCGCGCCCGGAAGCGCGGCGCGGTAGGGATCGCCTGAATCATCCTACCACCCTTCCAATGATGCCTACGGGGTTAGCTGTCGGGTTGGGAGGAGGAAGTCTCCCTCCGGCCGGGTGCCGGATTCACCCCAAAATTCTTGGGTCCCCCGCCGCCCGGACCCTCGTCCGGACGCTCGGCTGTAGTAGTCGATGCGTCGCTAAACGTGTTTTAGCACGATAGGAAAAACTAACGCAGTTCGTGAATGGCTGTCAAGGCGATGACGCGATTTTCTCAGCCCAGCCCGATCGCGGCCGCGAGGGCCAGGAACACCCCGAGCATGATGCCCATGGTGATCACGACGGCGATGGGCAGGAGGACCGCGATCGCGGCGCGCCAGCCGTCGGTGCGGTGCGCCTTGCTGAGGCCGACGATGGCGAGGACGAACATCCAGATGGTGCCGACCAGGCCGCCGAAGATGGGGATGATGCCGAAGATGCGCGGGCCGTACGCATAGCAGAGGACGCGCAGGGTGGTGCCCGCACCTCGGCGAGCGCCGCCGAAGATCCAGAGACCGACGTGGATGACGACGAACGCGAAGGCGAGCGTGATCGCGAGGATCGCGGGTGCGAAGAGGAAGCCGATGATCGGCGAGAACGCGTCGATGGCGAGTCCGAGCGCCTCGTAGATGCGCGTGACGTAGGCGAAGACGCCGATGGCGAAGGCGAAGAACAGGTGCCAGATGAGCTCGACGACCGCCCCGGCCATCCCGATGATGCCGTAGTAGAGCAAGGCGGCGTCGGTCCCCCCGGATTCCGGGATGCGGCTGAAGAACGCGCCGGGACGGAAGACGCTTTCCACCCAGGTCCGGAGGAATGCGCCGACGGCCGACGTGCCGCCCCGCGGCGGCCACGGGAGCGTCTCCTGGGGCTCGGGTTCGTAACCCATCTCGAGCGTGGACGAGGGGATGGGCTCGGTCATCAGGGAACCTCCGGTGCAAGCCGGTCGCGGACGAGGACCAGAAGCGAGCGAATGTCGATCGGCTTCGCCATTACGTCGTTCGCACCGGCCTCGAGGGCTAGCTCGCGGGCGCCCTGCATGGCGGTAATGGCGATGATCGGGATGGCCTGCGTCGATTCGGCCGAACGCAGCCTTCGAGTGACCTCGAGCCCGTCCATCTCGGGCATCATGATGTCGAGCAGGATCAGGTCCGGCGGATCGACGAGGGCGTGGTCGAGCGCGGCACGGCCATCGCCGAAGACCGCGACATCGTATCCGGCGGATTCCAGGAGTATGCGCAGCGCTTCACGGCTGTCGTGGTGGTCTTCGGCAACCAGGATCCTGGCCGTGTCCTGCGCGGCGCGTCGGATGGACCCGTCGTGCATCATCGCTCCGGTCCGGATGGGCGACGCCGTCACCCGGCGCTGGAAGGATTAGATACCGTATCCCGCCGTCGCGCGCAAGGATCGGCATCGGCGCTCAGTCGGTCGCATCGCCCGGATCCCAGGGGCGAGTCCACTCGGACTCGGCTTCGTTGAAGCGTTCGATCGCCTCGTCGACGATGCGGCGCGTGTCCTCGATTTCCTTCGAGGTCTCCTCCTCGTCGCGTGGGTAGAGGCGGCCGGTGACGCGGACCTCGTAGGCGAAGATCTTGGCGCGCAGGTCGCCGAGCACCTTGAGCAGACGCGGGGTCGCGTCGAGCAGCGTCCCGTCTTCGTCGAGGCTCACGATCAGCTCGGCAAAGCGGCGCAGATCGATGCGCAGGTCCTCGGGAGAAATATCGTCGTAGAGTCCCATGCTGCGGCTCACATCGTATTCGAAAGGGGCGAGGCTTTCGCCGTGATGGCCGTGTCGATCGCCTCGGCGGCGGCGCCGTCCGGTGGCGCGGGACACGGCAGGTAAAGCACGAACGTGGAGCGCATGCCGACAATGCTGTCGGCGATGAGCTCACCGCCGAGGAGTCGGGCCAGATGGCGGGAGATCGCGAGGCCCAGACCCGTGCCCCGGGTCGCTGCGTCGAGCTGGACGTACTCGCCGAAGATGGACTCCAGCTCCTCCTTCGGAATCCCGGGCCCCGTATCCTCGACGGCGATCCCGATCCACCCCGCCGCGCCGGGTGCACACGCAGGTGCCTCGGCCGGCGTCGTCGCACCCGTTTCACGGATGTGGCGGACGGTCACGCTCACCCGGCCCGCATCCGTGAACTTGACCGCGTTCGAGAGCAGGTTGACCAGGATCTGCCGGAACCGGCCGGCGTCGGTGCGGAGCGGGGGAGCGGGATCGGCGTAGTGGACGCGCAGCTCGAGCCCCTTGTGCGCCGCTTCCAGCTCGACCATCGAGACCGCCTCGCCGACCAGCGCCTGCAGGTCGACCTCCTCGCACCCGGTCGCGACCTTCCCTGATTCCAGCTTCGAGAGGTCGAGGATCTCATTGACGAGGTCGAGGAGCTGGCGTGCGCTCGCCGACAGCCGACCCAGTACGTCGGCCTGGCGTGCGGTCAGGCGGCCCAGCACGCCCTGGCCCATGAGGTCGACGTAGCCGATGATCGCGCTGATCGGGGTGCGCAGCTCGTGCGTCATCTGCGCGAAGAAGCGGCCTCGGGCGGCCAGGATCCCCTCCATTTCCCGGCTGTGTCGCTCGAGCGCGGAGCGGACCCGCTCGATCTGCTCGGCCTCCATCGCGTGTCGTTCCGCCCGCTCCCTGATGCGCCGGTGCTCGCGGGCGCGCGCGACCGCCGCCGCACCCTGCCGCGCGAGCTGCTCGAGCAGCCGGCCATCGCGTTCGGGGTCGTAGACGTCGGGCCTCGTGGAGAAGAGCGCGAGCAGCGCACGCGACGTCGCACCCGGCTCCGCGACCAGCACCTGCGCCCAGCGGCCGGGGCCGACAACGGACGCTGCGCCGAGCCGTCCCGCCCCACCCCCCAGCTCCCCGGCCAGCCGGTCCGCCTCCGCAGGCGACAGGCCGATCGCGCTCACCCGGCCGCCGCCGGGCACGTGGAAGAGCGCGGCATCGCCGGGGAACAGCCCCAGCACTCCCGCCAGAAAGCGGTCCGCCAGGTCGCCCGGCTCCCGTGGCTCCAGCAGCAGGCCAGCCACGCTCGCGAGGATCTCGACATCGTCGCGACGAGACTCCATCGGTTCGAATCCCTTCGCTTCCGTGGGGTCCGAATCGCCTCCCGACCGGGGCGGCACTGCCTCCCAGAGCGCCGCAAATCCCCGGCCACCCCGCACCGCCTCCCTGGACGCTCCGAGCGCCCTCGCTTAACATGGTTTCATGAACACTGCGTACCTTACCCGCGCCGTCCGCTTCGCCGCCGCTCACCGATATCACCGGCCCGAGTGGAGCGAGGAGGAGAACCGGCGAGTCTTCGGCGCGTGCGCGAACCCGCACGGCCACGGCCACAGCTACACCCTGGAAGCCACCGTGCGCGGCAAGATCGATCCGGTCACCGGCTTCTCCGTCGACCTCGCCGCTCTCGACCGTATCCTGGACGAGCACGTCGTGCGCGTCTTCGACCACCAGCACCTCAACCACGCCGTCGAGGCCTTCGCCTACGGCCGGCTCGTCCCCACGAGCGAGAACATCCTCGCCTACCTCTGGCCCCGCATCGCCGCGGCGCTCCCCGAAGGCGCGACGCTGCACAGACTCCGCCTCTACGAGGACCCGACGCTGTTCGTCGACTACTTCGGCGGGGCCGCGGAGCCAGGCTCATGAGCGACCACGACCGCGCCCGGGGACCGCGGCCGGTCCCCGTCACCGACGCCGTCCGCGACCTGATCCGAAAGACCGCAGCCGAGCGGCACGCCGATCCGGCCGCCGACCAGCCTCCGGCCGAAACGCCCTCCGCACCGCCGGCCAGGAGGTTCACGGTCGACGGCGTCGAATGGATCGCACGTATCGCCGGTGAGGCCGTTGCAGGGAAGGGGGCGCTGGCAACCGGCGCCATCGTGGCCGTCCGGTTCCACCGCGCCGATGATCCGATGAAGCCGTTGCGCGAGGCGATCCTCCCCCGCGGTCACTACGAATTCCTGCACGACGACGAACTGGCCGCGCTCTTCCGCTCCGCACGCCAGGTCGAGCCCGCGACGGACTGAGCCGCGCCTCAGGCCGCCTTCGTGCCCGCGCCTCCGCGCCCCAGCGACGGGCCGACCCGTACCTCGTTTTCCTCCACCCGGATCGCGTACCGCTCCAGCCCTTCCGCGCCCACGGGCCGCACGCACTCGCCGCTCCGGACATCGTACGTGCGACCGTCGCCCGGGCAGATCAACACGTCGCCTTCGAGCCGGCCGTCCCGCGCCAGGTTCACGCCGTCGCCCGGGCACAGCGCAGACAGCGCGTAGTACGTCTGCCCGACGTTGAGCACGACCAGCGTCTCGCCGTGCGCCTCGACCTCCCGCATCTCGCCCGGCCCCAGCTCGGGCGTCCGAACCACCGGCACGTACTCGTCCATCGCGCCTCCTCGATCACCCCGCAACGCGGCCGGGCGCAAGACGCATACCGGCGTGTGTTTTCGGGTTTTGTTCGGGAACGGGCGTGCGGCGGGTGGGTATGATCGAGTGCCACAAAAGCCCATATGACAAGCGGTTACGGCAGTATAGGTGCGGCATGGCCAGAGACAATTTCAACGTCAGGGACTACATCGACGTGGCCGAGCGGATCCGGGCGTTCTACGAGCGCTACCCCGACGGCTCGATCCAGACGGAGATGGTTCGGCTCGAGGGGGACATGGTGGTCTTCAAGGCGACGGTCTACCGCGACCGGGAGGACGCGCACCCGACGACGGGGTGGGCGTACGAGCGCGAGGGCGTCGGGTACGTGAACAAGACGAGCTTCATCGAGAACTGCGAGACGTCGGCGATCGGGCGTGCGCTGGCGAACCTGAACTTCCCGACGACGCGTTCGGCGGCGCGTCAGGACACGCCCGCGACGCAGGAGCAGATCGACGAACTGCGTGCGCTTGCGTCGTCGGAGCTGGTGAGCGAGGATGTGCGCGAGCGGGTCATCGCGCGTCTGGACGCGGGGCTCACGGCGCGTCAGGCGGTGGACGCGATCGCGTACCTGCGGCGGCTGCACCGGCGGGCGGAGCGCGCTGCTTAAGAGCCAGTTCCCGCGACGTCGAACGCCTCGCGCCTCACCTTCGGCCTACGGAACAGCCGCTCCCACGCGTCGCCTTGCTTTTCGAGGCGGCCGGGGACGTCCTCGATCGTGAACTGACGGGGCGAGAGGTCGTCGTCGACCTCGGCCCAGTCGATCGGCATGGAGACGGGCGCGTGGCGCCGGGCGCGAAGCGAGTAGGGGGCGACGGCGGTCTTGCCGCGGGCGTTCTGCAGGTGGTCGATGTAGACGCGGTAGCCGCGCTCGTCGACCGTCCGCTCGACGGTGGCGATGGACGGCTCTTCGGCGGCGATCCTGCCGGCGACATACTTGGCGAAGGCGGCTGCGGTGTCGTAGCCTATGGTGCCGCCGGTCGGGACGTAGATGTGGAGACCGCGAGAGCCCGATGTCTTGACGCCGCTCGGTAGACCGAGCGCGTCCAGCTCCTCGTGGATCCGCCGGGCGACGCGCACCACCTTCCGGAACCCGGCGCCGGGGCTGGGGTCGAGGTCGAAGACGATCCAGTCCGGGCGGTCCGGGTTGGCCAGGCGGGAGTGCCAGGGGTGGAATTCTATGGTGTTCATCTGCGCGGCGTAGAGGAGCGTCGCGCGGGAGCCGATGAAGCGAAGGGCAGGCTTCCCCTCGGCCGTCGGCGCCTCGGCCGTGCGGACGCCGTCCGGCACCTCGCCGGAAACGCGCTGCTGGACGACGGCCTCCCCGTCCACGCCGTCGTAGTAGCGTTTCATCATGAGCGGCCGGTCGTCGAGGTAGCGTAGCATCACGTCCGCCACGCGGACGTAGTAGCGCAGGAGGTCGCCCTTGGTCCGGCCGTCGCGGGGCCAGAGCGCCCGCCCCAGGCTGGTGAAGCGGAGGCCGTCGATCTCCACCGTCGTGCCGTCGCGCTCGGCTCGCTCGAGCGCCTCGATCGTCTCGGCCGTGTCCATGCCGCGCAGGCGTCGCACGATCGGGACCGCACGCACGCCGCCCTGGCGTGCCCACGCGCCCTGGACGGCCGTCAGGCGCCGCGATCCGAAAGCGCGTGGGGGAACGCCTTTTGCCCCTCCAGACCGCTGGGAAGCGCGCATCTCCGCCACGGAGGAAGGCCCATTGGCTCACGTCGTCTTCGTCGGACTCGGATTCGGGGGGCTGTACACGCTCCGTCGCCTGGTGGACGAGGTCCCCGAGGGCACGCGGATCACGGCGATCGACAAGCGGGACCGCTTCGTCTTCACGCCGCTCCTTTACGAATACCTCGCGGGCGAGCTGGAGGTGGACGTGGTGGCGCCGCGCTTCGACACGCTGATCCCGAGCGCCGAGGTCGAGCTGGTCCAGTCGCTCGTCACGGGCGTCGACGTCGACGAGCGGCGAGTCGTGCTGGAGAGCGGCGAGGCGATCGACTACGACGCGCTGGTCCTCGCGCCCGGCTCGGTCCCGGCGTTCCACGGCGTCGAGGGCGCCGAAGTGCACGGCATCCCTTTCTACTCGTTCGACGATGCGGAGCGGCTCCGTACGACGCTCCGAATTCGGGAGTGGGCGCGCGGCGAGCGGCCGGCGTGCGTGGTCGGCGGCGGCGTGGTCGGGATCGAGCTCGCCTTCGCACTCGCCGAGGTGCTGGAGATGGAAGGGCGGCGTGAGGGCGTGGGGCCGCGCGTCGTCGTGCTGGAGGCGCTGGAGGACATCCTCCGCGGCATGTCCGAGGGTGTGCGCCGGATGACCCGGCGCAAGCTGGAGGAGAAGGGGATCGAGGTCCGCACCTCGATCCGGGTGCTCGAGGTCGACGAAGAGGGAGTGCGCTTCGAGAACGGCGGCGAGCAGCGTTTCGACGTGGCCGTCGTCGCGTGGGCGGCGGGGATCCGGCCGAACCCGCTGCTGGAGTCGCTCCCCGCGGACCGCCACGGCAAGCACGGCGTGCGGGTCGAGCGGACGCTCCAGCTCCCGGGGCACCCCGACGTCTTCGTCCTGGGCGACGCCGTGAGCTATCCGGGCCGCGCCATCGGCGCGCCGCTCCCGGACACCGCCCAGGCCGCGTTCCAGCAGTCGGAGGTCGCGGCGAAGAACCTGCACGCCTGGCTCACGGGCAGGTACCCCGACGAGGAGTACCAATACGGCCATCTCGGGGATTTCGTGCGCGTGAGCCGCCGCGAGGCCGTGGCCGACATCCGCGGCGTGGTGCTGGACGGCGGCGGAGCGTCGCTGGCCCGGCGCGCCGCGTACCTGTTCCGCATGCCCGACTGGGCGATCCGCACCTCCGCCATCCGCCAGTGGCTCGGCTGATCACGACCCGTCCATGAGCTCCGACCGCCCACGCATCCTGACTGGCGACCGGCCGACCGGCCGCATGCACCTCGGCCACTGGGTCGGCAGTCTCCAGAACCGGGTCCGCCTCCAGTACACGCACGACTGCTACTTCATCGTCGCGGACCTGCACACGCTGACGACGCGGCCGGAGAAGGAGTCGCTCGCCGAGGTCCCGGACCACATCCGGCAGATGGTGCTGGACTACCTTGCGGTCGGGATCGACCCCGAGCTCTCGGTCACCTACGTGCAGTCGGCGGTCCCCGAGGTCGCCTATCTCCAGCTCATCCTGGGGATGCTCGTCTCGCTGCCGCGCCTCGAGCGGATCCCGAGCATCAAGGAGATGGCGGAGGCCGCGCGGCTCGAGGCGCTACCCTTCGGGCTGGTCGGCTACCCCGTTCTCCAGGCGGCGGACATCCTGCTCCCGCGCGCGCACCTCGTCCCGGTCGGCCGCGACAACGTGCCGCACGTCGAGGTCACGCGCGAGATCGCGCGTCGCTTCAACCACCTGTACGGCGAAGTCTTCCCGGAGCCGGAGCCTTTGATCAGCGAAGTTCCCGTGCTCCCGGGCACGGACGGCAAGCGCAAGATGTCCAAGTCGCTCGACAACGCGATCCTCCTCTCGGATCCGCCCGAGGAGGTCGAGCGGCGGGTCATGCGCATGTACACCGACCCCGCCCGCGTCCGCCCCGACATCCCCGGCCGCGTCGAGGGCAACCCGGTCTTCCTCTACCACGACCTGTTCAATTCGGACACCGCGGAAGTAGAGGATCTGAAGTCGCGCTACCGCGAAGGGCGCGTGGGCGACGTCGAGGTGAAGAAGAAGCTCGCCCGCGCGCTGAACGAGTTCCTCGAGCCGTTCCGCGAGCGGCGGGCCGCCTTCGAGGCCCGCGCCGGCCTGGTCGACGAGATCCTGGACGAGGGGAACCGCCGCATGCGCGAGATCGCGGCCGAGACGATGGAGCGCGTCCGCGAGGCGATGGGGCTGACCTACTTCGGGGCGGGCGGCTGAGCCTGGCGCCGACGGGTTGCCTCCGCGCCCACGGTCGGATCGCCGCCGGGCACGCGGCAGGGCCGCCGCCCGGACGCCGGCGCCCGGGCCGCGTGATGCGCCCCTTGACCGCACCCCCGCCCCGGCGGAACTTCTAGGCACACGGTCATTCCTGCATTTACGTCACCCGGCCGCTCCGTCGCGGCGGCCCTGGCGTGCCGAGGGTGGAGGCGAGACTTGCGTAGACACCGACGCGCGGCGACCCTTGCCGTGGCCGCTGCGCTCCTGGCCATGGCCGTGACGGCTACCGCCGCCGCGGCCGACGGCGCGGCAGCGGAGCAGGCCGCGGACACGATGGGCGTCTGGGCGCACCTGGACCGGGCGCTGCCGCTCGGCCTCGGGCTGATCATTCTCCTCGTGGGGCGCGTCCTCGTGTACGTGCCGCCGAACCAGAAGTTGGGGATCCGGACGCGGTGGACGCTCGCGGACGAGGAGGTCTGGCTGGCGACGCACCGCCTGGCGGGCCGGACCTTCGCGGCGGGCGGCGTGCTCACCATGGCCGGCGCGCTCCTCCCGCCAGAGTACCGGCCCTACAGCGCGATCGCCGGGCTCGCCCTCGCCGGGTTCGTCCCGGTTGTCTACTCGTACTTCGCTCTTCGTGCAAGACAAGGACGTTCCACCAACCTCACCCGAACGAAAGGGGGACGCGCATGAACGCACGCTGGTGGACTCTGGGGGTGGCACTGGCCCTGGCGGCCTGCGGCGCGCAGTCGCAGGACCGGCTCGAGGCGGAGCGGGCGGCCGCGGCGCTCGCCTGCGCGCCGCAGCAGCCGTTCGAGGAGCTGGCCGGCCGTGCGAGCCCGTACGACTCGGCGATGGTCGACACGGAGGGCCTGCGCGCGAAGGTCTGCTACAGCCGCCCGTACATGAAGGGGCGCACGATCTTCGGCGCCGAGGGCGATGCGCTCGTCCCGTACGGCAAGCTGTGGCGCACGGGCGCGAACGAGCCGACGACGCTGCACCTCGCGACGGCGGCGCAGATCGCGGGCATCGCCGTCGAGCCGGGCACGTACTCGCTCTACACGATCCCGGGTGAGAGCGAGTGGACGGTAATCGTGAACCGCTCGACGTCGCAGTGGGGCCACGAGAGCCGCTACACGCCCGAGGTCGAGGCGCAGGAGGTCGGCCGGGGGACCGTCGCGGCCGAGGCCGCGGGCGAGACGGTCGAGCAGTTCACGATCCGCTGGGAGCCGGCCGGGGCCGGCGCCACGCTCGTCCTCGAGTGGGCGGACCGGCGCGTCGCCATCCCGGTCACCGCCGCGACGACGTGAGCACGGCCGCTGCCGTTGCGGGGGACCGCCGCACGATCGAGGTCCGGTCCCCCGCGACCGGCGCGGTGATCGGAACCGCGCCGATCCTGGAGCCCGATGAGGTGCGGGCGCTCGTCGATCGCGCGCGTGCCGCACAGCCCGCCTGGGCCGCTCTCGGCCCGCGCGGGCGCGGGCGCCTGCTCCTGCGCTTCCGCGACCGCCTGGTCGAACGCGCCGAAGAGGTCGCGGAAATGAGCAGCGTCGAGACGGGGAAGACCCGCTTCGAGGCGCTGCTTTCCGATGTACTGGTCACCGCCGACCTGGCGCGCTGGTACGCGCGCCGCGCCCCCAAAGTCCTCGCCCGTCGCCGCATCCCCTCCGGCTGGCTGATCACCAAGCGCTGTTACGAAGTGCGCGAGCCGTACGGCGTGGTCGGCGTGATCGGGCCGTGGAACTTCCCCGTGCTGAACAGCATGCGCGCGGTGCTCGCCGCTCTTGCGGCGGGGAACGCGGCGATCTGGAAGCCGTCCGAGGCGTCTCCGTTCTCCGCGCTGCTCGTGCTCGAGCTGGCCCGCGAGGCGGGGATCCCGGAGGACGTCTTCCTCGTCGCCACGGGCGATGGCGCGACCGGCGCCGCGCTGATCGAGGGCGGGATCGACAAGGTCTCCTTCACCGGCAGCGTCGAGACCGGGCGCAAGGTCGCCGAACTCGCGGCCCGGCGCGTGATCCCCGCGACGCTCGAGCTGGGCGGCAAGGACGCCATGATCGTCCTGGCCGATGCGGACATCGAGCGCGCGGCGAACGCCGCCGCAGCAGCAGCCTTCGCGAACGCCGGGCAGATCTGCGTCTCGATCGAACGCGCGTACGTGGAGGCGAGCGTCTACGATGCGTTCGTCGAGCGCGTCGCGGAGATCGCCCGCTCCCTCGTCACCGGCGCCGGGCCGGACGCGGACGTGGGCGCGCTGACCACCGACGCGCAGCTCGAGATCGTCGAGCGGCAGGTGAAGGACGCGGTCGCACGGGGTGCACGCGTCCTCGCCGGCGGCGAACGACTGCCCGGCCCCGGCCGATTCTTCCATCCGACCGTCCTCGTCGATGTCGACCACTCGATGGAGATCATGCGAGAGGAGACGTTCGGCCCGGTGCTCGCCGTCATGAAGGTGGCCGACGCCGAGGAGGCGATCCGCCTGGCGAACGACTCCCGCTTCGGGCTGGGCGCGAGCATCTGGACCCGCCCCTCCCGCGCCGCCGCCCTGCTCCCGCGCGTTCGTGCCGGGATGACGTGTGTGAACGACGCCGTCGTGAACGGCCTCGTGGCCGGGCTGCCGTTCGGCGGCGTGGGCGAGAGCGGGTACGGCTCGGTCTACGGCGACAACGGCCTGCGCGAGATGACGCGCCCGCGCGCCGTGCTGGTCGACCGGCTCGGCGTCGAGCGCGAGTTCGCGCACTACCCGATGCGCCGCTTCGGCGACGCCCGCCTCCTCGGCCTGATCCGGCTGATCCACGGCCCCGGGCTCGCGCGACGGTTCCAGGGGCTCATCCGGCTGATCCGCGGACGCTGACAG
>CAYPGK010000030.1:13565-15107 GCA_964410055.1 uncultured Gemmatimonadaceae bacterium
TCCGCGGACGCTGACAGCTCCTTCCGCGGCCGCTGACACCGGCTGCGGTCTATCCCGGCATCCAGGTGCGGCGGCGTTCGGCCGCAGCGGTGAGCACCGGTCCCAGTGCGGCGACGTCGCCACTGGCGAGGTGCGTGCGAAGGGCGTCCAGTTCGGCGGCCGCACGGTCGAGCGCAACCAGCACGGCGTCGTGGTTGGTGGCCAGGATGTCCAGCATCATCCGCTCGTCGCTCGCGGCCAGCCGGCTGGTGTCGCGGAATCCGGAAGCGGCAAGACGGGCCGCGGTCTGCGCGCCTGCGCCGTCGAGCGCCGCTCGCACGAGGGCTACGCTCAGCAGGTAGGGGAGGTGGCTGATCGCGGCCGCGGCCGCGTCGTGGGCGACGGCGTCCAGCCAGAGCGGCCGGGCGCCGACCGCTTCGGCGAGGCGCTCGGCACGGCGCCGCGCCGCGTCGTCGGTCCGGCTCGTGGGGCAGAGCGCGAACGTCGCGCCCGTGAAGAGGCCGGGCTCCGCATGTTCGATCCCGGCGCGCTCCTTTCCGCACATCGGATGGCCTCCCACGGCGTGAACGCCCGCGGGCAGGCGGTCCATCCTCTCGACGATCCGTCGCTTGGTGCTCCCGACATCGATCACGAGCGTGCCCGGGCGCAGATGCGGCTCGATCCGGTCGAGCAGCTCCAGGATCGACCGGGCCGGCGCGGCCAGTACGACCGTGTCCGCAGCGGCGACGGCTGCGGCCGCGTCGTCCGCGGCGCGGTCGATCGCGCCGAGCGCCGCGGCCCGGCTCGTCGTGTCGGGGTCCAGGTCGTAGCCGGTCACGGACGCGGCAAGGCCGGAGGCGCGGAGCGCGAGCGCGAGGGAGCCGCCGATCAGCCCGAGGCCGAGGATCGCCGTGTGGCCGGGCGCGTCGTCGGGAGCGGTTTCGCCGACACGCGCGCCTCCGGCATCCTCGTCGGCCGCACGGTCCGGGCGCAGGCGGCGCGCCTGGCGGAGGTAGATGTGTCGGATCAGCTCGGGCCGCTTCGTCGTGTTCCAGTGCAGCAGCACGCGGATGCAGCGCGGCAGCCCACCCGGCACCTGCATCTCGTGCGTGCAGAGGAAGGCGGTGTCGAGCCAGCCCAGCTCGCGCGCCGCCCGTGCCGGGAACTCGGCGTTCAGGTCCGGCGTCGTGCTGAAAATCACGCTCGCGACCTCGTCGAGGCCGATCCCGTTCGCCTCGACCATCCGCTCGAGCAGCTCACGCGTCGCCGCGAGCACCGCGTCCGCATCGTTCGTCTCGACCGTGGTCGCGCCGCGCACGCCGCGGCAGACGGTTGTCATGGCTGTCCGCTCCTTCCGGGGCCGTTCCTAATCGACGAAAAAACCGGAGCGCGATGGCCGCTCGCGCTCCGGTTCGCTCCCGTAGCCCAATCACCTTGTCGAAATGCTAAATAGGGCGCCCCCAGGGTGTCAACGCCGGGCTCACGCGGCGCGGCGTCCGATCCCCGTCTCGACGCTCCCGCCGCGGGTGATCATCGCTGCGGCGAGCGTCGTGGAGGCGAGCG
>CAYPGK010000030.1:15207-27321 GCA_964410055.1 uncultured Gemmatimonadaceae bacterium
TCGAGACCGAACTCGATCACGGCGCCGGCCACGTCCCACGCCGCGTCCGTCGGGCCGGGGAGACGCAGCCCGTCGCCATGGTCGATCGCGTCCACCTTCGCGAACCCACTCGCGGTGCGGAGCCATTCCCGGCGCTGGAGCCGTGCGTCGGGGACCACGGCTTCCTGGGCCGGTAGCCGCTCCAGCCGCAGGATGGCGTCGCGCAGGCCGGGCGCCGCGTCGCCCAGCGCCTCGGCCGCGTTCGCGCGCAGCGCCTCGAGAACCGGCGCCCGGTCGACGTCGTGGCCGGTGCGGAACGCCTCGCCCCGTGTGGTCAGGTAGTCACCCAGCGCGGCGACGAACGCCGGGTCGCGCCCGGTGCGCGGAGAGATCGGCGTCCCCTCTACCCAGGGAATCACGAGGAACCCATCGGACGCGCCGAGCGGCTCGGGGCCGGCGCCGCGGTCGGCGAGCCGCCGGGCCCGTTCCAGCGCCTCCGTGCCCCAGCGCCCGAGGCCGGCGTAGCGGACGAGGACCGGAGCGCCGTCGGACCGTGCCGCGCGGTACTTGGCCCGCTCGTGCCCCGGAGCTGCGGGGAACGACGCCGCGCCCGGTAATTCCTCGCGCCATCGTCCGGCGCCCAGGTCATCCAGAGCGCCGAGGCCGAGCCACTCTGTGATCCGCGCGGGCCGTGCGTCGCCGAGCGGCGGCGGGTACTTCCGCGTGCGCTCGAACCACGCGACCCGTTCGGGCGGCGCGAGCGGCATGCCCCAGCCCCGGCTCGGGAAGAGCACGATGCGCCGCTCCTCGACGCCCAGCTCCCGCAGCCACGCCGCGACGGCGGCGAACGTCTCCCCCGTCGCGCCCGGTCCCTCATCCACGAGGAGGACGTCCCCGCCGGCACCGAGCCAGGAGGACAGGCGAGCGACGAACGCGTGGCCCGCCCGGACGAGGCGTTCGCCGCTCGGGCCGCGAGGCCGCACCGTAGCCGTCGCAGCCGACCCCACCGCCGCGGCGACGACGGCGGACAGGCTCGTGCCGATGCTGCGCACGCCGAGCACCACCGCCCGAGCCGCGTGCGCCGGGCCGGCCTCGGCGCGGTAGGACGCTGCCGCACGGGCGTAGGCGCGCGGATCCAGAGCGTAGTGGGCGTACCCTTCCGGCTGCCGCACGACCAGGCGCGACGGCAGCCGTTCCGTCTCCCGCTGGACCGCGGCGAGTGCCGCCTCGAGCGGCGCAGGCCGGGGCGGTCGACGCTCCGATGCCAGGAACTCGCCGGCCGCGCCGAGGAGAGCGCGCCGCAGCGCGGCGTCGAGTGGAGTCCACCCGACTTCGCTCGAGTGGACGGCGTCCAGTGCCGCCTGTTCCAGCTCGCCCAGCCGGACGAGGAAGTTCAGGGCATCGCCGGCGGCGGCCAGGTGCCCCAGCTCCGCCAGCTCCCGCCGGGCGTCGACCTCGCGCCGTGCGTCGCGGTACACGATCAATTCACCACCTCCTGCGGCACCACGGGCAAGCCGCATACCGACGTGCCGAACGCGCCAATACATTGCGGCAGCGGGTTGTCGGGGACAGATTGGGGGTACGTCGTTTGGACGCCTTCGACAGATGTCACAGCGCGCCGGGTCCGCGCGTTCCATTCGCAGCATCGCTTCCCCCAGGGGAGCCAAGTGGATTTCGAACAGATATTCCGGCGTCTCTACCCGCCGCTCTTCCGATACTTGTATCGGTTGACCGGCGACCCGGACGCCGCCGACGACATTGCACAGGAATCTTTCGCCCGTCTCCTCCGGAAGCCGCTGCCCGAGGCGGAGGCGAAGCCGTGGCTGTTCACGGTCGCGACGAACCTCGTGCGCGATGCCGCGCGCAAGTCGACGCGACGCGAAAGGATCCTGGAACGGGAGCGCCCGAAGCCGTCGGCGCCCGAGGCGCCGGACGTCACGACGGAGCGCAACGAGCGGATCGCTCTGGTCCGCAAAGTCCTCGATCGGCTCTCCGAGCGCGATCGCAAGCTGCTCCTCATGAGGGGAGAAGGCTTTACATACGAAGAAATGGCCCGGGCGGTCGGCGTCGCACCCGCGTCGGTCGGCACGCTCCTCGCCCGGGCGCTTCGGCGGTTCTCCGCCGCATACAAGCTGCAAGAGGTTGGTGATGAGTCACGTTGACGAAGGAACCCTCCTGGCTCTCCTCGATGGCGAGCTGAGCGGCGAGGAGAGGATCCGGGTCGAACGCCACGTCGGCGAGTGCCAGACGTGTGCGGGCGAGCTGGCGGAACTGCGAGATGCGTCCGCCACGCTGGAGTCCGCGCTCGCCTTGCTCGACCACCCCGTGCCCGCCGCTGCGACCGCCTGGGCGGTGCGCAAACGAGCCTCGGCTCGGCCGGTCGTTTCGTCTCGCCGAACGCTCGTCAGGGCCGCGGCGATGGTGCTCGGCTTTGCGGCAGTGGGCTCCGCGGCGATCCCCGATTCGCCCGTGCGCGAGTGGGCGGCCACGGCGTGGCGGCAGGGCGTGGCCGCGCTGAGTCGCGCCGATGAC
The DNA here is from genome assembly GCA_964410055.1 of uncultured Gemmatimonadaceae bacterium. Classification (GTDB taxonomy): domain Bacteria; phylum Gemmatimonadota; class Gemmatimonadetes; order Longimicrobiales; family RSA9; genus CALBZE01. The sequence goes on from CAYPGK010000030.1 coordinate 17,719, forward strand.
GCACCGGAGGCCGCGACGGTCGAGGAGCCGTCGTCCGCGCCCGCACCGGATCCTGCGCCAGAGGCGGAGGCCGGACTCCTGGTCCAGCCGCACGAGGGCCGCGTCGTCGTGTCGGTCGAATCGCCGGCGCGGGGGCTCGTCGCGCGCGTCCGACAGATCGACGGCGACCGCGTCGCCGTCCGGGCGCGCGGCGCGGCAGCGACCGCTCGGTTCCGGACCGCGCCCGGCCGCGTCGACGTCGTCGCGCCCGGCACCGGCGAACTCGTCATCGATGTGCCTGCTTCGCTCACCGATGTGACGCTCGAGGTGGATGGACGGGTCTACATGACGAAGGTCGGGCCGAATCTGACCGTGTCCGGCGGGGGCTCGACGGTGGAGTTCCCGGATGGAGTCGTGCTGGATCTGTCTCCCCCCGGACCCTTGGACTAGACGCCTATGGTCACGTCGGTCGTCGTCGCCGCCCTTGCCCTTCTCGCGCCGCTCCAGGCGCAGAAACCCGATTCGACCGGCACGGTCCAGGGGATCGTGCGCAGCGAAGGGACGGGCGAGCCGCTTGGGCTCGCGGTGGTCGAGATCGACGGCGAGCGGCCGAGCATCACGATGGCGGACAGCATGGGTCGGTACGTGCTCCACGACGTGCCGGCCGGGATCCGGGTCGTGCGCGTGAGCCGCTTCGACCATTCGCCGCTCGAGATCGAGGTCCTGGTCCCATCCGGAGGACGCGTCGCGCTCGACTTCCTGCTCGTCCAGCGGCCCGTCGTCCTGCCGGAGATCGTGGCCGAGGCGAGCCCCTCGACCACCCTCGCCGACACGGTCAACCCCTCGGCACCCGAGCTCAGCATCGCGATCACGCGCGCCATCGAGTCCACGCCCGGCGTCATCGAGGTGGGGCTCGGCCAGGTCGCGCCCATGCTGCCGGGGCAGGAGCCCATCGATCCCTCGGACGTGCTCTACGTGCGGGGGGCGCCGGCGGACATGAAGCTGGTGCTCCTCGACGGCGCGCCCGTCTACGCGCCATTCCACCTGGGCGGGCTGATCCCCGCGTTCGATCAGGAGCTGCTGCGCTCGGCCGACCTGCATCTCGGCGGTGCGCCGGCCCGCTACGACGGTGGGCTCTCCTACGTGCTCGGCCTCGAGACGCGCGCCGGGCGCAGGACCCACCTCCAGAGCTCCGGGTCGGTCGACCTCCTGTCGACGCGCGCACTCATCGAAGGACCGGTGACGCGCGATGCCGGCTTCATGGTCGGCAGCCGCGTCGTGCACCCAAAAGTCGGCTCCTGGTTCGTTGGCGGCGCGCTGCCGTACGACTATGCCGACCTGCTGACCCGAATCGACGCTGAACTCGGCGCCGATGTCTCGATCGCGCTGACCGGGTTCTGGAACCACGAGGCCATTCGCCTCGACGACGCCCAGCTCGACAACGACCGCGCCGAGTGGGGGAACCGCGCCGCTTCGTTGAGACTGCGTGGGTCGCTCGGCGAGAGCCAGCTCGACATCGTGGCCGCGGTCGGCGACTACGGCGCCCGACTCCCCCTCCAGGGTGCCGCCCACACCGACGCCGACGGCCGGGCCGTTCGCACCCGCCTTGGGGTCGACCTCTCGCGCCGCTGGTCGACGACCCGTCTCCAGTACGGCTGGTCCTTCGAGCGGCTCGGCCTGGAGTACATGGCCAAATCCCAGGCCGCTCAATCGAACGCCATCCTCATTCAGACCCGGGCCGATGCCGCGGTCATGGGCTCGTACGTCGACGTGGGGTGGACCCCGGTGGAGCACCTGCGGATCCGGGGCGGATTGCGCGGCGACATCTTCTCGACCGACAACGTGGTCCGCTTCGCACCCCGCTTCTCGGCGACGTGGGTCGCCTCCGATCGGGCGACGTTGACGGTCGCCGCCGGGCGTTACCGCCAGCTCATCCGCCCGACCGAGCCGCACCTGCGAATGGACGGCGAGTCGATCCGATCGCTCCACACGTCGGCCGAGATGGGGCTTGCCCGCGCCTCTCACCTCGTCGTGGCGATCGACCAGGAGCTGGGCGAGGGCATCCGGCTCGGGATCGAGGGGTACTACAAGCACTTCGACGACGTGCCCGTCGCCGACACGACGCTGGTCGACCCCGGGCCGCACGCCTACCAGACGACGACGACGCATGCGGCAAACGGGTCCGGCGTCGACGTCTGGCTGCGCCGCGGAGAGGGCAGATACACCGGGTGGCTCGGCTACTCGCTCGGCTGGGTGTGGACGGCCGATGGCGCGCCGGCGACCGAGCACTTTGCCGGGCGCCAGCTACTCAGCCTCGGGTTCACGGGCCCGCTCGTCGAGGTGGGCCGTTTCGACCTCAGGATCTCCTACGGCGCGGGGCTCCCCTATTCGGCGATCCCGCGCGTCGAGCTGGGCGAAGGGCCCGCGGTCCTGAGCTCCGGCCGATCCACCTCGGGTATATCGACCATCGAGCATGTGACCATCAATGCGCCGCCACTCACCGCCACGCCGGACGCGCCCTACCTTCGCGTCGACTTCGAGATCTCACGGCCGTGGAGCGGAGAGTGGAATGGCCGGCAGATGTCGTTCACGCCGTACCTCAAGGTGTTGAACGCGCTCGACCGGCGTGATGCGCTCTTCTATGCCGTCGGCAGAGAGGGCGACCGGCCGGCTCCACTGGCCGCGCTGCCGATCCTCCCGGTTCTCGGCTTCAGTTGGAAGTTCTGACAAAAACCTTGAATTTCCCATCCGGCGGATAGAGCTTGGAGGGTCCCGCTCGCCGTGCACCGGACGTGTGCACGGCACAATGCGCACCTCCCCGGAGCTCCAGTCATGTCCCTCTGGATCCGCCGCCTCGGCGTGGTCGGCGCCGGCACCGTCGGCACGCTCGGTGTCGTGGGTGCCGCCGTTTACGGCATCACCGGAATCCAGATGTCGCGGCCGTACGAGATCGCGGTCGCACCGCTCGAAATCACGTACGATTCTGCCGCGATCGAGCGCGGCCGCCACGTGGCGGTGGCCATTTCGAAGTGCGTGGACTGCCACGGGACCGACCTCGGTGGGAAGATGATGATCGAGGCACCGGGGTTCGGCAGACTACCTGCCTCGAACCTGACCTCGGGCACGGGAGGGATCGCCGACTACACCGATGAGGACCTGGTGCGCGCGATCCGGTACGGCGTGCGCCGTGACGGCAAGCCGCTCCTCTTCATGCCGTCCTACGAGTACTACCACCTCGCCGACGCCGACCTGGCCGCCCTGATCGCGTACTTACGCAGCGTTCCGCCGGTGGACCGGGTGATGCCGGAAAAGCAGATCGGCCCGATGCCGCGGCTGCTCTATGTGTTGGGTCAGCTGGACGTGCTCATTCCGGTGGGGATGATCGATCACGACGCGCCGCGCCCGGAGCCGGTGCCACCCGGCGTGACGGTCGAGTACGGCGCCTACCTCAACACGGTCGGCGGGTGCATCGGATGCCACGGGCCAGGCCTGTCCGGCGGCAAGATCCCGGGCACGCCGCCGGATTTCCCGCCCGCAACGAACATCACGCCTGCAGGGATCGGCTCGTGGAGTGAGGAGGATTTCTTCGTCGCCATGCGTGAGGGGCGCCGGCCGGATGGCAGCACGATCGATCCGCGCATGCCGTGGGCGTACACCGCGCAGATGACGGACGACGAGATCCGCGCGCTCTGGCTCTACCTGCAGACGGTCCCGCAGCGCGAGACCGGGAAGCGTTAGTACGAGGCGGGCACGAGCTTCAGCGGCCGTCGACGACGGCGCCCCAGACCGTCTCCGGCTTGAAACAGACCGCGTGCCCCCACTCGTCTTCGAACCAGAGGAGCGTGCCCTGGCGCAGGCGGAAGAGGATGCTGCGCTGTAGCTCGAGGGGTGAGCGCTTCCAACGGGCGCGAAACACGATCTCGCCCTCGTCCGTCGCCAGACGGACCAGGACGGTCGGGATCAGTTCGCGGAGCGGGACTCGGGCGTAGTACACCATGGCTTCAAGGGTACAGCCGACCGCGTTCACGGGCAACCATTATCGCCGTCATACGCCCTTGGCGCGCCAGAGCTCGTCGAGGCGGGCGTGCCGCGGCCCGATCCGCTCCCGCCATTCGGGGAGCGCGTAGATCCCCGTCTCTGGCGGCGCCCCTCGCTCCTCCGGGATCTCCCACGCAAGCACCTCCCGCACGGCGCGGCGGAGCGCGTCGCGCGCCTCGATCATCCGCGTGTGGAACGACGTGCCCACCCCGGCGAACGGCGACATGTTCTGTGCCGATGGGTGGGTGAGCCAGAGCAGGTGCGGGAGCGGCGCGTCGCCCCAGGCGGCGTGCCACTCTTCGAGGAAGGCATCGTCAGCGGGCTCCGCTTCCGGCCACGCGCGCGCGACGCCCCGCACCAGGCCCGCGCGCTCGAGTCGCGCCGGGCCGGGGAGCCGGATCGGCGCTCCGGGCGCCTGCCGCGACGTACCGCCGCCGGCGAGACGAAGCGAAGCCAGTGTCGCGCGGAGCGCCACCGTGCCGAACGCCACGACGAGGCGCGGACCGGCCGCGAGCACCGTTTCGCGCAGTACGTGCAGGCTCGTCGGATACGTGCCGACCGGCGCGTTCAACTCCGCCGCCGTCGGCTCGCCGCCGCCACGGGCCGGGAGCTGGTTCAGCGCCGCGACGATGAACGTGTCGTTGCGGTTCAGCCCGATGCTGCCGAAGAGCGCGTCCACGTTCGCGCCGGAGACGTCGCCGCCGAACGGGATGCGCGTGCCGTGCGCGCCCAGGTCGCCGTCCCCCTTGCCGCCGGCGTTCCCGGGCGCCGCACCGACCCAGAGCGTCTCCACCCGCCGCCACGCCCCGTTGCGCCGCGACCACACGATCGGCCGCTCCGCCGGCCGGCCATCGGCCAGGCGACACACGTCCGTGAGCCATTCATCCGCGAGACACCCGGCGTGCTCCGCGTGGACCCCGCGGAAGATCCGTCGGAATCGCTCCTCTTCCACTCTTTTTCGTTCCATGTCACATCGTACGTCTTGCGTCCGATCGGGCATTGCCTGCGACCTCGTGGCACCCGATCTTACCCCCGTGCGACGGTGATCGCATTCCTGGAAGTCGATCAAGACCGCCGGCTGCGCCGCCCCCAGGAGCCGCGCGAGCCGGCGAGCGTCGAACCGACCACGCGGGCCGCTCCGGCCGGCCATCGCGCGACCGTGGAGGCACCATGAAGAAATCGGCAGGGCGACTGGAGATCGACGGGAAGAAGCTCCACCCCGAGAGCCTGATGATGAGCTACGGCTACGATCCGCGGCTCTCGGAAGGCTCGCTCAAGTCTCCGATCTTCCAGACATCGACCTTCGTCTTCGAGAGCGCCGAGGCCGGCAAGGCCTTCTTCGAACTGGCCTACGGCCTGCGCGAGAAGGGGCCCAGCGAGGAGCCGGGGCTGATCTACTCACGGATCAACAACCCCGACCTCGAAATCCTGGAGGATCGCCTGACCCTCTGGGACGGCGCCGAATCCTGCCTCGTCTTCTCGAGCGGGATGGCCGCCATCTCGACCTCGCTCCTGACCTTCGTCCGCCCGGGCGACGTCATCCTCCACAGCGAGCCGATCTACGGCGGCACCGAGTTCCTCGTCCACAACATCCTGCCGCAGTTCGGCGTGAAGCGCGTCGGCTTCCTGGCCAACGAGGAGGGCGCCTTCGAGCGGGCGCTCGACGAGGCCCGCGCACAGGGTCGCATCTCCGTGATCTACCTCGAGACGCCGGCCAATCCGACCAACGCACTGGTCGACATCCGCCGCGCCGCGGACGCCGCCGCCGCGCTCGGGGCCGACGGCCACCGCCCGATCGTCGCCGTCGACAACACCTTCCTCGGCCCGCTCTGGCAGCAGCCCCTCGCCCACGGCGCCGACCTGGTCCTGTACTCGCTCACGAAGTACGTGGGCGGTCACAGCGACCTGATCGCGGGCGCCTGTCTCGGCGCCGAAGCCCACATCTCGGCGATCCGCGGCATGCGCACGATCCTCGGGACCATGGCCGACCCCTTCACCGGCTGGCTCCTCATGCGCTCGCTCGAGACGCTGAAGCTGCGCATGACGTCCCAGATGAAGAACGCCCGCTACGTCGCCGAGTTCCTGGCCGATCACCCCAAGGTCGCCTCGGTGCAGTACCTGGGCTTCCTCTCTCCGGAGGACCCGCAGTACGCGATCTATGAGCGCCAGTGCGCGGCCCCCGGCTCCACCTTCTCCTTCGAGATCGAGGGAGGAGAGGCGGAGGCATTCAGGTTCCTCGATGCGCTCCAGCTCGTCAAGCTCGCCGTCAGCCTCGGCGGGACCGAGTCGCTGGCCGAGCACCCGGCGACGATGACACACTCCGATGTGCCGAAGGAGTCTCAGGCGCGAATGGGGATCACACCGGGGATGATCCGCATCTCCGTCGGGGTCGAGCACCCCGACGACATCATCGCGGATCTGAGGCAGGCGCTGGATCGGGTCTGACCGCGCGGCTCGCGGCGGGCCCGTCAGATGCTGCGCAGCAGGTCGTCGATCGCCTTGGCGACGGCGTCCTGCGCCCGGCCGTCGAGCAGGTTCCCGAGCATCTCGCGGGCGTCGCCGGCGGGGTCGTCGGGGTGGTTCCGGTCCCGCACGTTGCGGACGACGTTGCCGATGGGGAGGAGCACGACGCGCGGCGGCGTGCCGTCCGACTCGGCGTCGTACCCCTGCTCGATCTCCGGGGGCGGCGCGGGCACGCTCGCCTTCCACGGCTCGTCCTCTTCTGCTTCCTGCGGGCCGTTTCCGACGGGGAGCACGAGGCAGACCCGGCCGTCGATGTTGCCGTGCTCGTCCACCGTCGCCGCGAGGGCGACGTTGACCGGAGCGCTCAGGATCGAGTGGATCGCGTCCAACGACTCCGGAGCGACGATGCTGCGTGCGATCAGTGCGTCGTGGAAATAGTATCCGACGCCGATCGTCCCGTCGGGGACGGCTTCGTGCTCGATCGGCCTGGCCTCGAGGGCGACCGGCTCCGGGTGTGTGACGATGATGAGCGACTCCATGGGCCTCCTCGCATCCATGTCACGGAACATCTAGCCCCGATCGCGGCAAAGTGTTCCTGCGCAAGCGGCGGCGCAAGACGGGGTCAGAAGCCGCCGACGCTGCCGCCGCCGAACCCGCCGCCGCTGAACCCTCCGCCGCTGCTGAAGCCCGACACGCCGCTGCCTCCCGAGCTCCTCGGCGCCGAGCTCATGACGGCCGCGGCGCGGCTAGACATGCCGCCGAGAGAGTCGACGAAGTGGATGGTGCGGAAACCGTCCGGGCTCGTGCCCTGGTACCACCGGGGCGGCGCCGTGTAGATCCCGTCGAAGGCGCGGGCCCAGCGCTTTTCGACGCCGAGCGCCATGGCGTGGGCCAGATACGCCTCGAACATCGCGGGCGTGAGCACGGTGCGCTCCAGGCGGTCGCGCTCGACTCGCCGCAGGAACTCCTCGAAGCCGAGCACGTGCTCGAGCGCCCGCGCGCCCGCGCGGGTGCGTGCCGGCATGTGGTAGCCGAAGAAGGCCGCGATGATCTCGCTCAGGATCAGCCCGAGGACGGCTGGCACCGGGGCGTGGCCGCTCAGGTACGCGAGCCCCATTGCAACGGTTCCGACGACCCCGACCGCGACGAGGCTGATCCCCATGGCCATCGCCCGGACCTGGTCGGGGCGGCGGCGATAGTAGCCGCGCTGGACGAGCCGCTCGAAGACGCGGTCCCGGATCCCGGGCAGGTACTGGTAGAACTCGTGCTCGAGGTCCGAGAGCTTGACGGAGTTGCGTACGTCGAAGAGGTGCCTGAGCAGCTCCCGTTCGTGCGGCTCGAGCGCGGCATGCTCCTCCGCGCTCCGCGCCTCGCGGTGCAGCACGTACTCCGTCGTGGTGAAGAGCCCGCCGAGCCGTGATCTGGACTGCTCCTCGATCGTCAGGAAGCCGCGCACCGCCAGGTCCACGATCGTGGCCGTGATGTCGCGCAGATCCGGCCGATTGTCGAGGATCGTGCCGACCTCGCACGGGGTCAGCCCGTCGGGCGGCTCGTAGCGCACCGTGATCGGGCGCAGCTTCGGGTCGCGGCCCACGCTCCGCCAGATGCCGTACATGACGACGAAGACGAGGATCGGCAGCGCGAGCATCCAGTTCCCGCGCAGGAACAGCCCCGCACGATCAATGGCGGTCGGGCGCGCCACCACGCCGGGATCCCACCCCACGACCACCGTCAGCCCCTCCCGGTACCCGAGCGGCCGTGTGGTCGAGACGATCACGTCCGATTCACCGGTGTCGACGGTCGCCGCACGCTCGCGCGAGCCGTACGCGCCGGTGAACGCCGTGGCGCGCACGCCGGTCACGCCCGGCGGGAGGTAGACGTGCGCCGACGCGGACTCGATCGGGACGTCGGACTCATCGCCGGTCACGTTCCAGTACAGCTCGTCGTGCGGGTGCTCGCCGTGGCGTTCGTCGAAGAAGCGGAGCGCGTTGGCGACACGGTAGCGCAGCACGACCGTCCGCTCGGCATCCTGCGCGCCCGGGACCCAGACCTTGAGCGCACGGTAGCGGCCCTCGCGGCTGCTCTCGTAGCGGAGCGGCGAGCCGGCCTCGTCCGTCACCTCGAGCACGTCCAGGAAGAGGGAGTAGCCCATCCCGGCCGTGCCTGTGTACTCGATCGGGATCTTCCGGAAGATCCCGTTCCACGAGCCCCGGAAGCGGAACCGGATGCGCTCGGTCACCTCGAGCGTCCCGTCGCGCCGGACCAGGAGCTCGACGTCGAAGCTGGGGATCGTGAGAGAGCGATCCGACTGCGCGGGGGGCTGTGCGACCGGCTGTGCGACAGCCGGACCCGGGAGGTGTGCAAGGGCGAAGAGCGCAGCAGCGAGCGCCCACGCGCGCGCCGGGCCACGCATCAGAAGCGCACCTGTGGCACTGCGCGTTCGGCCCCGTCGATCTCGAAGAATTCCCGCGGCCCGATCCGGAACGAGAGCGCGACCAGATTGGAGGGGAATTGCGCGACCCTCGTGTTCAGGTCTCGGACCACGGCGTTGTAGTAGCGCCGCGCGTTCTGGATGGCATCCTCGATCGACGACAGCGTGCGCTGCAGCTCACCGAAATTCTCGGACGCGCGCAGCTCGGGGTACGCCTCGGCCACGGCGAAGAGCGTCTTGAGCGCTTGCGTGAGCTCGCCTTCGGCCGCGCCACGCGCGGCCGGGCCCTCGGCCGACATCGCCCGTGAACGCGCCCGGACCACCGCGTCCAGCGTCTGAGCCTCGTGCGACGCGTACCCCTTCACCGTCTCGACCAGATTCGGGATCAGGTCGTAACGCCGCTTGAGCTGCACGTCGATGTCGGCCCAGGCGCCGTCACACTGCACGCGCAGTCGGACCAGGCCGTTGTAAATGAAGATGATGGCCGTCACGATCGCGACCACCAGGATCGGCGTCCACATCGGCTCGCGCTCCGGTCAGGAGGGTAGGTTCGACCGCCGGGGAGGTGTCGCGACACGATAGGTCCCGGGGCCACGCGTGTAAAGGGCGGAGCGGGTCGGTGGCGTGGGCGGAGCCGTTTCGTGGTGCGGGCCGAGGGGATCCGTGGTGTGGGCCGAGCGGTTCCGTGGTGT
>CAYPGK010000030.1:27421-35994 GCA_964410055.1 uncultured Gemmatimonadaceae bacterium
TCCGTGGTGTCGGTGCCCCTGATACGGTATCTTCCCCCGATCGTGAACACACCCGACCCTCGGAGGGACGACACCATGCTCGTGACGACGACGCCGATCGTGGAAGGAAAGCGGATCTCCCGTTACAACGGATTGGTGAGCGGAGAGGCGATCCTGGGCGCGAACATTTTCCGCGATTTCTTCGCCGGGATCAGGGACATCGTCGGAGGCCGCTCCGCGGCGTACGAGAAGGAACTGCGCCGCGCAAAGGAGATCGCCATCGCGGAGATGGCCGAGCAGGCCCGCGCTCTCGGCGCCAACGCCGTGATCGGCGTCGATCTCGATTACGAGACCATCCAGGTCGGACAGGGCGGCGCGATGCTCATGGTCAGCGCGAGCGGCACGGCCGTCACCCTCGAGGGGTGACCGCACGCCGACCGCCGCGCGAGGGGAACGCACGGGCGGACCGGAACGCGGCGATGCACCGGTCCCGGTCCGCCCCCGCCTCGTCGCCCTGTGCCCTGCGCAGCGACGCGCGCTCCTCCAGCCCCACCACCACCGCTGCATCGTCTCCCGACAGCACCGCCGCCTGGATCACGGCCGTCAACGCTCGTTGCGGATCCGGCGACAGCAGTGCCTCGCCAACTGCGGCGAGGTGAGACCAGTGTCCCGAACCGTCGTCCAGCGCGCGCACCCGCGCGTAGAGCCGCCGCGCCCGCCCCGCTCGCCCCGAAAGCCGCGCCACCCGCGCCGCACGCAGCGCGACTTCCGGCGAATCGCGCCACAGCCGCCGCGCAAGGAGTAGCGCCGCGGACGCTTCACGAAGCCGACCCTGCCGCTCGAGCTCGGCCGCATACGCAGCGAGCAGCTTCGCCAGCACGCGCGCCTCGCCGGGCGCCTCCAGCAGCTTCGTCAGGAGACGACGTTCCTCCGATCCACCGAGGCGTGCGACCTCCTGGGCCGCGCGGCGCCGAACGAACGCGGCTCCCGCAGAGCCCCGCGCCTCGAGCGCGAGCGCGCGCACGACCATGCCGCCCGCCTCCCGGCGCGCGACCCGGTCCGCCGCCTCGTCGCCGATCCCGCTCTGTCGCACCATCACGCATTCGTGTTGAGAATGAATCTCAACAACGATAACCGAACTGCAGCGCCGGGTCAATCCGGCGACGGCGGCGCGCGACGGCTCTAAACCGGCACGGGCGCGAGGTACGCCGCGCCCGGTGTGGCTGGCGCGGCGACCGCGGCGGGTGCGGCCGGCGCGAAGATCGGGGCCGCCCGCGACCCGTCCGGCCGCTCAGGGACGCGCGGGCGGCGCTTCCGGCTCGTAGGTGGCGCAGATCGCGCCCTGCTGTTCGAGGCGGACGTCGATCTCGCCGGCGTGGCACTCGCGGTTGTCGTTGTAGGTGCAGTCCGTGGCGGAGCAGGATGCGACGACGGAGGGAGCGGCCTTGGGCTTTTCGTGCGGCGTAGCCATGTCATCTCTCCTGGATTGGGGGTTCAGCGCGCGGCGGGTTGCAAGAACTGCACCGCTTTCAGTCGCTCAGGGGCCGTTACGGAATCGGGAGGCGAGGGAGAGGAGCATGATGCCGACGAGGATGACGATCCCGATGATGATCCACTGTTGCGAGAGGCCGAGGAGGGATGCGGCCATGGCCAGTCCGGCGATGATGACGAGGAAGCCGAGGACGTAGATGATGACCGAGGACACGACGCGGCGCTCCCTGGGGAAATGAAAACCTCCGTGGGCGCGTGGGCGGCCCACGGAGGCAGGGAGCGCAACAGTCGTACCGACCGGGGCAGTACGAATTCCGGGCGCCGGCCCGCTCGGTGAGCGTGGCGCGGCGCCCGGGGGACTCAGGAAGTGCGTCGTCCCGAGCCGGCGCGCGGCTTCGAGGGGGTGGGCGCACCGGTGAGCGCCTCCTGGACGATGCGCGCCTGCTGTGCCTCGTGGGTGATGAGGTACCCCTCGGCCGGCGAGGCGCGCTCGGGGCGTCCGACGTAGCGCACCTCGTTCTTGCCGGCGAGCTTGCGCAGGTGCGGCTCTACGAAGCGCCAGGCGCCCATGTTCTCCGGCTCCTCCTGGACCCAGACGATCTGCTTCCGGCTGGGGTAGAGCGCGAGCGTCTGCTCGAGCTCCTCGGCCGGGAACGGGTAGAGCCGCTCCACGCGCACGATCGCGACGTTGCGGGCCGCTTCCAGGGCGTCGGAGGTGATCAGGTCGTAGTAGACCTTCCCCGTGCAGAGGACGACCCGGGTGACCTCGTCGCGGCGGTCGGCCGCGTTCGGGTCGTCGAGGACGGGGTGGAACTCGCCCGTGGCCAGCTCGTCGAGCGTGGAGACTGCACGCGGGTGGCGGAGCAGGCTCTTCGGCGTGAAGATGACGAGCGGCTTGCGGTCCGGATCCAGCGCGTGCATCCGGAGCAGGTGGAAGTACTGCGCCGGGGTCGAGCAGTCGGCGACGGTCATCGCGCCTTCGCCCGCGAGCTGGAGGAAGCGCTCGATGCGGGCGCTCGAGTGCTCGGGCCCCTGCCCCTCGTAGCCGTGGGGGAGGAGCAGCACGAGGCTCGACGCCTGCCCCCACTTGGCGCGGCCGGCGGAGAGGAACTGGTCGATGATGACCTGTGCGCCGTTGGCGAAGTCGCCGAACTGGGCCTCCCAGAGCACGAGAGCTTCGGGGGCCGCGACACTGAACCCGTACTCGAAGCCCATGGCCGCCAGCTCGGTGAGCGGGCTGTTGTAGACCTCGAACGGCGCCCGGGCCTCCCGCAGATTGGCCATAGGCGTGTAGGTCTCGCCGGTCTGGACGTCGTGCAGGACGAGGTGGCGCTGGCTGAAGGTGCCGCGCTGAGCGTCCTGCCCGGTCAGGCGGACCGGCTTGCCGTCGGCCAGGAGCGAGGCGAAGGCGAGCGCCTCGGCGTGCGCCCAGTCGAACGGGCCGCCGGCGTCGAGCGCCTTGCTGCGCCGCTCGAGCTGGCGGGCGAGCTTGGGGTTGATGTTGAAGCCGTCCGGCCAGCTGTGGAGCTGGCGGTCGAGCGACGCGAGCCGGTCGGCCGGCACGGCGGACGCGGGAGGCGTCGCGGGCGCAGGCTCGGGCGACGTCGTCTCCAGCCCCGCGCCGTTGCGGGCCATCCGCTCCTTGACCTCCTCCTGTGACTCGACCAGCCGCTGGTAGGCGGCGTCGTAGAGGGCATCGGCCTCCTGCTGCGGCAGGATGCCGTCCTCGACGAGCGCGCCCGCCCACAGCTTCCGCACCGAGGGGTGCTTGCCGATCTTCTCGTAGAGGACCGGCTGCGTGTAGGTCGGCTCGTCGCCCTCATTGTGGCCGTAACGGCGGTAGCCGACCAGATCGATCAGCACATCCTCGCCGAAGGTGTCGCGGTAGGCCAGCGCGAGCCGGATGACGGCCAGGCACGCCTCGGGGTCGTCCGCGTTGACGTGGAAGATCGGCATGTCGAAGCCGCGGGCGATGTCGCTCGCGTAGCGCGTCGAGCGCGACTCGCGCGGCGTCGTCGTGAAGCCGATCTGGTTGTTGGCGATGATGTGCAGCGTACCGCCGGTGCGGTAGCCTTCGATGCGGGCCAGGTTCAGCGTCTCGGGGACGACGCCCTGGCCGGCGAAGGCCGCGTCGCCGTGGATCAGGACGGGCAGTACCGCGCGCGGATCGCGCCGCCCTTCCGGATCGGAGAGGTCGGTCTGGCGAGCCCGCGCCATCCCCTCGACCACGGCGTTGATGAACTCGAGGTGGCTCGGGTTCGGGACGAGCGTGACGTTGAGCGGCTCGCCGGACAGGGTGGCGTAGGTGCCCTCGGCGCCGAGGTGGTACTTCACGTCGCCGGTCGTGCCGAAGCCGGCGTGCGCGCCCTCGAACTCCGCGATGATCGCCGAGTACGGCCGGCCGACCACGTGCGTCAGCACGTTGAGCCGGCCGCGGTGCGCCATCCCGATGATGACTTCACGGGTGCCGGCGGCGGCCGCGCGCTCGATCGCCTGATCGAGCATCGGCACCATCATGTCGTTGCCTTCGATCGAGAAGCGCTTCTGGCCGAGATAGGCACGATGCAGAAACTGCTCGAGCGCTTCGACTTCGCTCAGTCGCCCGAGCAGTCGCTTCTTCTCGTCGGCCGTGAGCGGGCGTCGGTACTCGCCCGACTCGATCGCCCTGCGCAGCCACTCCCTCCGGTCGGGCTGCTCGAGGTGCTCGAACTCGTAGCCGATCGAGCCCGTGTAGATCTCCCTGAGCCGGGCGAGGGCATCGGCCATGGTCTGGCCGGCGCCGTCGATCCCGAGCAGCGACGCCGGCAGGGCGGCGAGGTCTTCCTCGGTGACCCCGTGGTATTCGGGGGCGAGCATCGGGTGCCCGACCGGCGTGGTTCCCAGGGGATCCACCTTCGCGGCCAGGTGGCCGTGCAGGCGGAGCGCATCGACCAGCGCAGCCGCGGCGACCGCCGTCCGGAGCTGCTCGAATGTGACGCCGGGCGCCGCGGGGGCGGCGCCCTCGGCCGCGATCAGTCCGGCGTCGATTGCGCCGCCAGCGGCGAAGAAGTTGCGCCACGACTCGTCCACCAGGGTCGGGTTCTGCAGGTAGCGGTCGTACTGTTCCTGCGCATACCCGGCATTGTAGCTATCGAAAAGCTTCGCCCGTTCCACGACTGTCTTCCCGTTGAAGGCCGCGTCCTCACGGCTTTGTGTATACCCCGCCGCCTGGACGTTGCTCCTTGTGCGGCGCCGGGGGGTCCGGGGCCGCGCGCGCCTGGATCGCCGGGATAATATGCGACTCGCGGACGCAAAGTCCAGCGGGCGCCGGGCAGCCGGGAACGGGCCCGATCAGTCCTTGAGGAACGAGTACGTCAGCGCGAGCGTGATTCGCGTCAAACGCACGGAGCTCGGCTCGTCGAACGTCAGCCCCGTAGCGGTCCGGAACGCGTCGTTGCCGTCGAACGGATTGCCGAGTCCCATCGTCGCGATTTCACCGCGCACGCCGATGTTGCGATTCACCCGGTACTGCGCCCCGATCGAGCCCATGCCGCCCCACCGGAAATGGGTGTCGTCCCCGCTCAGGATCTCGTCCAGGCCGCCGTCGTCGCCGAGGCTCCACCACGTCGCGGCGATCCCCGCCGAGGCGTAGGGTGCAAAGCGCCGCGACGGATTCAGCAGGAACCGCATCAGGTCCAGGCTCAGCACGTACGCGCTCAGGTCCGCCAGGTCGTCATCGTCCAGCACCTCCACGTCGATGCCGGAGTCGTCCTTGAACTCTAGCTCCGTCGGCGACCACGTGAAGCCCAGCCGCACGCCTGTCTTCTCCCACGCGAACGCGCCCACCGACACCCCCAGGGCGAGCGCCGTGCTCGCCGTCAACTCCCGCTGGCCGAAGAAGTCATCGACGATCGCGTACTGCTCCAGGAACCGGCCGTAGTCGGCCACACCGCCGAACACCTCGACCGTGAAGCGCGCATCCGGGAACTGGCCACGCCGCTGCGCGGCGGCATCGTCCGGTAGAAAGACGGCGCCCGCCAGGACTGCGCCCGTCGTCACCCATCGCATTGCCTGACTCATGGAGTTCCTCTCCTCCCAGTGTGTCCGACCTTCGTTCCGGCACCGGGTCGTTCGGCCCGGTCGAGTTCGGTCGCTCGCAACGGGGCGTGAGGACGTGCGGGTTGCAACATGCGCACCACCCGTCTGGCCTGGTCCCGCTTGCCGCTGCGGCACCCGCGGCCGCGGAACATTTGTTGCCCGGGAGGAGGTTTCATGGACGTTACGATGATGCGGCCCGGCGCCGTGGCGACCTACGCTGGCGGCGCCTTCGTTCTGTGCGCAGCCGCGATTGTGGCGACCGCGCTCGGCTGGGGCGCGGGAGGCGGCGCGGACGCGGACAGCGGCGCCGCGATCGACTCGACGGGCGCCGGTCCCCCGTCGGTCCCGCCTGCGCCGCTACGGCCCGAGCCGGGTGTTTGGCCACGCGGCGTCGCCGAGAAGCACCGCCCGGGTGCGAACGCTGAACTCGGCCCCCCGCTCCTGGATGCTCCCGTCCTGGCCGTCCGTCTTCCAGCGATACGCAACAACTTCGGGGAGGGGCGCGGGGGGCGGCGGCACGAGGGGGTCGACATCATGGCGCCGCGCGGCACGCCGGCGCTGGCCGCCGTCGACGGCTGGGTGTGGCGGATGAAGTGGGACCAGCGGGGCGGGCGCATGCTCTACCTGCTCGAGTCGTCCCGGCAATTTCTCGTCGTGTACGCCCACCTCGACGCGTACGCCTCCGATCTCGCGGTAGGTCAGCCGGTGCGGCGCGGGGAGGTGGTCGGATTCGTCGGTGAGACGGGGAACGTCAGCGGGTCGGCGCATTTGCATCTGTCCGTCGAGCGCATCAGGTCGCCGGAGCGGTGGTGGGATGCGGAGCCGGTGGATCCGTATCCGTTGCTGAGGGAGGCGGTTGCGCCGTGAGAGGCAGGTCTTGGGTCTCGGCAGGTCTTGGGTCTCAGGTCCTGGGTCTTGGTGGGCTGGTTTGGGCGCCGTACTGGTTGTAGTCGTGGGCGGCGCGGGTCATGAGGGTGGTGAGGGGGGAGGGGGAGAGGGGAGTGGAGAGTTCCATGCCGGGGACGGCGTGCGTGGTTCCGTCGGCGGCGGGGAGGGCGCGGTTGACGAGGGCGAGGAGTTCGGTGGTGGCGCCGGGCATGAGGTCGTGGGCCAGGCCGAGGAGTCGCGCCTGCCACGACAGCGTCACCTCGACCTCGCCCCTGCGTTCCAGGAGCTTGAGGCCGACGTAGGCGGCTGCGGCGATGGCGGTGGCGCGTGCGAGCATGATCTGCGTCGTCTCCCGGGTGCGGCATCGAGGCCGCCGTCGCCGGCGGCGATCCCCGTGGCGAGGTCGGGGCAAGATGCACGCCTGGAAGCGGTTGCCTGACCGCGGGCCCGGTCGTATCCTACCCCGATCACGCGGCAGCAGCGTACCCACCTCACGACGCCGAATGTCGAAGTCCGACGAAACCCCGTTGATGCAGCAGTGGCGCGAGGCCAAGTCGCGCCATCCGGACGCGTTCATCTTCTTCCGCGTCGGGGATTTCTACGAACTATTCAACGAGGACGCCGAGGAAGCGGCCGGGCTGCTCGGCCTGACGCTGACCTCGCGCAACAACGGCGCCGCGGCCAACGTCCCGATGGCGGGCGTGCCGGCGCGGGCCCGTGACGAGTACGTGCAGCGCCTCGTCCGGATGGGAAAGCGCGTCGCCATCTGCGACCAGGTCGAAGACCCCGCCGAAGCGAAGGGGATCGTCCGGCGCGAGGTCACCGAAACGATCACGCCGGGCGCGGTGCTCTCGGACGTGCTCCTCTCGGAGCGTCGCAACAACTTCCTGGTTGCGCTTGTGGAGAGCGCGGCCGTGCCGGCGGGCGGCGTGGCGGGCGCGGGCGACGTGCCGGTCTCGGACGCCGGGGCGCGAACTGCGGCGGGGTCGAATGCGGACAGGCCGATCGCGCTCGCCGCCGCCGACGTCTCGACGGGCGAACTCCTGGCCACGCTCGTCGAGCCGGGCTCGCTGGAGGCGGAGCTCGCGCGACTCGAGCCGGCCGAGCTGCTCCTCCCCGCGAGCTGGGAGGGGCGCCGGATTCCGGGCACGGACGGCGTCAGCGTGACGCACCGCCCCGACTGGATCTTCGATCCCGAGATCGCGGGCGACGAACTGCGCCGCCGCTTCCGCGTCCACACGCTGGACGGCTTCGGCTTCGAGGACGGCGACGGCGTGCTCGTCGCGGCGCTCGGCGCCCTCGTCGCCTACCTGGCCGAGGTGCAGCCGGCGGCGAGCGAGCACCTGCGCATGCCGCGGATCGAGCGGCCCGGCGCGGGGATGGCGCTCGACGAGATGACGCGCCGCAACCTCGAGCTGGTCGAGCCGCTCCGCGCCGACCTGGCCGGCCGCGTCGGCGGGCGCGCCGGCACGCTGATCGAAGTCGTCGACGAGACGCTGACCGCCATGGGCGGCCGGCTGCTCCGGCGCTGGATCCTGCGCCCGCTGGTCGTGGCCGAGGCGATCTGGCGCCGTCAGGAGGCGGTGGCCGAGCTGGTCGACCAGGCCTCCGTGCGGCGTCGCCTGAGGGAGGAACTCAAAGGGATCCGGGACCTCGAGCGGCTGGCGGCCAAGGTCGGTGCGGGGCGGATCACGCCGCGCGAGATGCGCGCCCTCGGCGACTCGCTCGCCCGCCTCCCCGCGCTTGCCGACGCCGTTGCGGACGCGACCGCGCCGCAGCTCCTCGAGCTCGCCAAGCTGGACCGGCTGGAGGACGTGCGCGACCGCATCGCCCGAGCGCTCGCCGACGATCCGCCGGCGACGATGGGCGAGGGCGGTGTGATCCGGGAGGGCTTCGACGCAGAGCTCGACGAGCTGCGTGCGATTCGCGACGGCGGGCAGGAAACGATCGCGCGGCTCCAGGCGACGGAGCGCGAGAGGACGGGGATCCCGTCGCTCAAGGTCGGCTTCAACCGCGTCTTCGGCTACTACATCGAAGTCACGCGGGCGCACCTGGACAAGGTCCCGCCCGACTATCAGCGCAAGCAGACGCTGGCCGGCGCGGAGCGCTTCTTCACGCCCGAGCTGAAGGAGTGGGAG
>CAYPGK010000031.1:0-35872 GCA_964410055.1 uncultured Gemmatimonadaceae bacterium
GTCCGGGTCCGTATTGATCAGCAATTCCATGCCAGTGTTCGTGGGTCCGATCATGTTGCCGGGTTCGATCTGGTACTCGATTCCCACATCGATCACGGTCGCGTTGCACTCCGCGATGTTGTTCTCGTACGGTCGTGCGCCAGGCTGCGTCCCAGGAATGACCCACGGCCGGAAATAACTCGGGACTTCATTGCTGTTTGGATTGCTGTGCTTGAGGATGATACGGCGACCGTAGTCGTTGTCGTACGCGTACCCTCGCGAGTCGCTCATGCCGTTGCGGAACGAACTGCCGTAGCCGGTCTCACCGGTGGCATCATTCTCGAACCGCTGGTAGCGGTCGCCGGCGGCGGGATTGAATGTCCAGTTCTCGTTCTCGTCCCAGATCCGGTTGCCGTTCAGGTCGTCGTCGACATCCTCCCAGATGTCGGGGATCGCGAACGGCTTGACGCACTTGGCCGATCCGGTGGATGCGGCTTCCGCCGCCGCCTTCGCGCTGACCGCCATGGTTTCGACGCCGAAGATCCGCGCGAACCAGGTGGGCATGTCGGTCCTGCGGATCGTGACCCTGACCTTCATTTCGTTCTGCAGGACCTCGACCGCAACCTCTTCGGGAGCGATCGTGTCGTTCCGGATCACGTTCCGGGTGGCGTATTCGATCGCGCGCTGGTTCGCAGGGGATGCGGCCTCGGCCGCGTCGAACTCCAGGAAGGCGCTCGCACCGGCGAGCGCTGCGGCATCTGCGGCGCGCTGTGCTTCGCGCCGTGCGGTGAACGCCAGGCCGAGATCGATGACGAGGCCGAGCACCGCGAGGAGCGCCACCAGACTCACGGCCAGGAACGCCAGCGCCTGTCCTGGCCTGCACTTCAGGTGAATCGAGACGGCAGAGAACATCTTTACTTGCGTAGGCTTTGCGGGATCGTGTCCGGATTCACGTCGAATCCACGAAGCCAATCGTCCCAGTTCCAGAGATAGGGCTCGCCGGTCGGCAGCGGCGGCGGGGTCATGCTCGGCTCGACGAGGCGCGGGGTGACCAGCACAAGGAGTTCGGTCCGCTCCTGTCTCATGTCCTTGGACCGGAACAGTGCGCCCAGGATCGGGATGTCGCCCAGGAGCGGGATCTTGGTCATGTTGTCGCGGATCGAGTTGTCGATCAGCCCGGCGATCGCTAGGTGCTGACCGGGCCGGAGCTCGACCTCCGTCTGCGCCCTACGGGTCACCAGGCTCGGGATCTGGAACCCGTTGAGCGTGAGACCGTTGGAAAAGTCCAGCGAGGAAACCTCTGGGGCGATCGCCAGCCGGATCGTGCCGTTCGGCTGGATGTGCGGGATGAACCGCAGCCTCACGCCGAACTCCTTCCAGACGATCGTCACCGCGTTGTTGTTGCCGCCCTGGACCACGGGGAAGGGGAACTCGCCGCCCGCCAGGAACGACGCCTCCTCGCCATTGATCGCCAGCAGGTTCGGCTCGGCGAGTACTTTGAACAGGCCGCGGGAGCGGAGCGCTCTGAAGAGGACGTCGACCTCTCCACCGTCGTCGAAGAGGAAGAGTCGGACGAGCCCTTCCGAAAAGCTCTGGAACGAAAAGTTCACGTCGTCGATTTCATCGAGGTCGCCGATGAGCAGGTCGGTATCCATCCGCTCGAGGAAGCTTCGGCTGACCTCCGCAAAGCGGACCTGGACCATGACCTGCCGCTGGCCCGCCGGGAGCATGGTAGAGACCACGTTCGCTCCCGTCGCTTTGGCGATCTCGATCGCATGTTCCGCGATCGTCTCCGTGTGCACCGCGCCCGACAGGTAGATGGTCCCGCCGCTCACCAGCACGTTGATCGGGTCGTCGGGGAAAATGCGACGCAGGTGGCGCTCGAGCGTTTCGCCATCGGGGGTGACCTCGATGGTGTAGAGGCGCCGCCCGCCGCGGTTGTCCCACAGCAGCAGGCTCGTGCTGCCGAGCCCCTTGCCGTTGAGGAGCACCTCTCTCGGGGAAACGACGATCGCATCGGCAATGGCCTCATCGGTCACCGAAACTCGCTCGAGTGCGGTCGGCTCCACGATCAGGACGGAGCGGCCGTGAACGATCGACACGGTTCGGTCCGGCCGTGAGACGATCTGCTGGGCGTCCAGTGATGTCGGCGTGAACAGGCCGATCGCCGCCGTCAGGACGAAGGCAAATGGTCCCGTCAGTGTGGCGTGCACTGTGGCGCGCCCTTCAGTTGTTTCGCTCACGGTTCCTTCGGATCAGAACGTGACCAGGGTGCGTTTGCCGCCTTGGTAGATCTCGACGGCTACGGGGGGACGGACCGGGCCGGTCGATGTGCGTCGGGTCGGCGCACGAGCCATGCCCTGTAGTGCACTGAGCAGAGCGCCGGGGGTCTCGACCGAGTCGCTGTCCAGGGTGTTGCGCAGGGCGAGCTGAATGCGGCCCTCGGTGGCGGCGAGCGTCAGCTTTTCCGCCTGGTCGGGCGTCACCAGCAACGTGACCACCGGAACGACCCGCGGCTGGCCTTCCGCCGGCCGCTCGACCGACTGCCCCGCGGCCAGGGCGCGCACGTTCTGGAGGACGACGCGCGTGCTCGGCTCGCGCCCCTCCTCCCTCGGATCCAGTGTGACCAGCACATCGACCCGCGTGCCGGGCACCACGAAGCCGGCCACTCCCACGACCTCGTCGACCTTGATGCTGACCGCGCGCATCCCGCGCGGGATCGCGATCGGCAAACCGCCGCCCGCCTCGGGATCCGCGAGCTTGGCGACAATGAAGGGTTCGTTCGCGCTGACGGGCGTGACGATCCCACGCCCGATCACGTCCTCGACCCTGCGCGCGAGGCCGGCCGGCACCGCGTCCGCCGGCCAGTCGACGAGGCGCACGTCCTCACGCGTCAGGATCGTGCCGATCGGGAGGTCACGCACCGCCACCGCCGCCCGTACCACATCCGGCGTGACTCGCTCCACCACGACCGGCTGGCGACTCAGGAATTGGTAGGAGAGGTACGCCGCGAGCCCGCCCGAACCCAGCGCCATCACCACGACTAGCCAGAACCGCCGCTGTCTCATCGGCGCCTCCTATTCGTTGCGCATCACCGAGACCGACTGAAGCGTGACCGTCTCACCGCCCCCCACCCAATTCATCAGAGGGCCGAGAAACATGAATCGGTACGGGTACCGGATCTCGACGCGGGCCGGCTCCCCCGTCGCCCCATCCACCCCGGACAGCACGATCGTCGCGTCGTCCGCGTCGAGGGCCGCGCGCTGCAACGCGGTGCGGATGACGTTGAAGACGGAGTCCTGCGTGATCGTCGCGTCCGCGACCACGGCAGTGCGCGCGCCCTCCCGCGCGGCATCCGTGATCACATGGAAGGCGTTCCACGCCCGGCCGAACTCCACCAGACCGATCACGAGGAGCAGGAGCAGAGGGAGGATCAGTGCGAATTCGACCAGAGCCTGCCCTGTCCTCCGCCCATGGATCCGTCGCACTTGCTCGTTCCGTTCCCGCTTCATGGCCACACACTCGCCGAAGTCCACGCGACCAGCGAGCCGATCGCAATCGCCAGGCCGTACGGGATCGTGATCGCCCCCGGACTCGAGAACTGCGGCGGCCGGCGGCCGCGACGCCCGAAGGTCACCAGATTCGCCACCAGCGCACCACAATTGGCCAGGACCTGAGGCAGCATACCGAGCCGCTGGGTCGCGTAGAACGCCAGCGCTCCGCCGACGAGTGCGGTATACAGAAGCGCGGCCGGCAGGACGCCTGGCCCCAGAAAGGCGCCCACCGCGATCAGCAGCTTCGCATCGCCGCCGCCGAACGCACGCAGTGCCAGGAGAGGCAGCGCGATGATGAGCGCCACTCCCCCGGCGGCGAGGCCGTCGACGATCGCTGCAGGCCCCAGCACCGCACGGATCGCGAGCGCCACGAAGAAGCTGCCCACCGTCAAGGGATTGGGGATGCGTCGATACCGGAGATCGAAGAACGTCGCCAGGGCGAGCGTGGTGACGAACGCCCCGGATAACAGCGTGGTCTCCACACGTGCCTCCTATTGTTCGGGTCGAACGTGACGAGGCCCGGGGCGGTGGTGGACCGCAGCCCGGGCCTCGGACTAACCAGTACGGCGCGCAAGCCAATGCGACCACTTGGGATCGCCGATTGCTTACTTCAGTTCTTCACCTACGACTCCGAAGAAGTCACGGATGTCGTTCCGGAGCGACGTGAGGGCCAGGGTGAGTCCCAAAGCCATGAGGGCGATGATCAGCGCGTACTCCACCAACCCCTGTCCCGAATCGTCGCGCAACAATTCGCCCCATAATCGGTGCATGTTGCCTTCCTCCCTTCATGTCACGGGCGCGGCTTACGCACTGCGGCCGGGCCCGGCATATGGATGATGACAGGCCCGGCCGATGGGGCTGAACCGGACCTGTCTAGATCACGACCGGTCGATCCTCATATATCCCGGATTACTGCTGGTGCGCGGCGTCGAGCTCGTCTCCGATGGCGCCGAAAATCTCTTCGATATCGTCCTTCAGCAGTCCGAGGGCCGCGACCAGCCCCACCGCCACCAGCGCGATGATCAGCGAGTACTCCACCAGCCCCTGCCCGGAATCGTCGCTCCAGAAAGTGTTCCAGAGGTTCTGCATTTGACTCCTCACTTTTTCTCTTGCCCCCGAAGGGGCGTGTCCATGGCCGGCCGCCACCCTGGGTGATGGCCAGAGCGCGGGACCAGCAAACTGCATTCCACAGGTTTGGCCGCTCATCTGGTCCGATACGCATGCGCTATCTGAGGCCTGCCCGGGCCAATGGTCGAGAGAGGCGGGTGCTGGCCCGGCTCCCCGTGGCGCGGCCGCTGGCGTCCATTGTGCACCCTGCGAAGTAGGCCGGCGGCCAGGCGCGGGGCGGGGACCGCCGAATGCCCTCTCGGGCGGCCGGTCGGCAGGGATTCGGTGCCGGGCGCGGCCCGTCGCACGAGGGCCGCCAACGGCGCTGGATCTGCCGGGGCGGACACCATGAGTCGTTGGAGTATTCGATGGGACGGAAGGCGAGAGTCGCGCTCGCGGTTGGCCTGATGCTCGTACCTGTCACGGCCGCGTGCGACGACGACGATGATGGGACCGGTCCGGTCGTGGAAACCGAAGTGACGGGGATCTGGGAGGGGATGACGAACGGCCGGGACACGAGCGCCGTGTTCGATATCGAGCTCTTCCTGATCGAAAAGGATCGGGATTTCAAGAAGGATCACCTTGACCTGGACGACCATCTGGAGGCCGACAAGATCGAAGGTTCGGGCACGATCCGCGGCCGCACGAGCGCGCAGGCCGTCGTGGTGGAGGGTCAGGTGATCTTCCCGGACATCTCGCTCACGCTGATCACGGAGGAGTTCCTCGACGGGAAGCAGTTCATCAACTTCCGTGGCCGGTTCCTGGGCCGGGACCTGATCGTGGGGAGATTGAATGGAGGTCCGTTCCGGGATGTTCCGCTCCGGCTGCGCCGGGTCGAGGACCGCTTCATCGACCGCTGAGCTGGGTGTGCGGGGGTGGGGCGGGTGAGCGTTGCGGCGGCGCCGCGCCAGGGCGTGGCGCCGGGACTACGTGGGGGCGAGTCGGTCAGGTGGCCTGGCCGGCGCAGGGCGGGAGGGGGGCCGATGACGGTACGCTACCGCGGCGGTCAGGGCAGGGAATCTGGCGGCTACCTCAGCGCTCGGCGATCCCCCGGAGCGCCCGGGCAGCCGCATCCAGCGCGGCCGAGAGTTCGTCGATCAGCTCGCGAGTCGCGGAGAGCGTGAGCCCCTCGGAGCCGAGCTGGCTGCGGAGTCCACGAATCTTCCGGGCGGCCTGTTCGATCCGCACCGCCGCCTCATCCGGCGCCTCGGTCGGCGCCTCCTCGCCGAACGGGTTGATGCGGCGCGGGGCACGCGGCTCGTCTCCGAAAGGATTCCTGTCGGACATGGTCGCCTCCGGCTCAGCGGCCGTGGAACACGGGCGCCCGCTTCTCCAGGAAGGCCGCAACACCCTCCTGCTTGTCCTCGCTCGCGAACGCGGTAATGAACAGTTCGCGCTCGTATCGCAGCCCGGCGGAGAGCGGCATCTCGAGCGTCGCGCGCACGGCGCTCTTGGCCAGCTCGAGTGCGACGGGTGAATAGCCGGCCATGGTGCGTGCGACCTCGGCGGTGCAGGCGGCAAGCTGGGCGTCATCGACGACGATGTCGACGAGTCCGATCCGCTCTGCCTCTTCCGCGTCGATCATCTCACCGGTCAGGATCAAACGCATGGCGCGGCCGAGGCCGACGAGGCGCGGCAGGCGCTGGGTCCCGCCTCCGCCCGGAATGATTCCGAGCTTGATTTCGGGCTGACCCAGGCGCGCCGAGCGGGCCGCGATCCGAAGATCGCAGGCAAGGGCGACCTCGCACCCGCCGCCGAGCGCGTAGCCGTTGATCATCGCGATCGTCGGCTTGGGGAACTCGGCGATCGCCTCGAAGAGGCGCCGGCCCGCCATCGCCTCGCGCTGCTCGAGCGGCGTGCGCTCCGCGAATTCGCCGATGTCGGCTCCGGCGATGAACGCCTTCTCGCCCGCGCCGGTGATCACGACGACGCGGACGTCCCCGTCGTCGCGCAGCGCGTCCAGCGCCTCCACCATCTCCCGCCGCACCACGGCGTTCAGCGCGTTTCTCTTGTCCGGACGGTTGACCACGATCGTGGCGACGCGCTCGTCGATCCGGACCAGAAGCGATTCGTACGTCATGCCGCCCGTCATTCCTCCCAGCGATAGAAGCCTTGCCCGGACTTGCGGCCGAGCTTGCCTTCGGCGACGAGGCGTTTGAGGATCTCCGGCGGCCGGAAGCGTTCCGAGCCGAGCGCCTCGTGCAGGTAGTTCGCGATGTCGAGCCGCACGTCGAGGCCGACCAGGTCCGTCAGGCGGAGCGGCCCCATTGGGTGGCGGTAGCCGAGTTCCATCGCCTTGTCGATCGCCTCGGGGCTCGC
Source organism: uncultured Gemmatimonadaceae bacterium (assembly GCA_964410055.1). Classification (GTDB taxonomy): domain Bacteria; phylum Gemmatimonadota; class Gemmatimonadetes; order Longimicrobiales; family RSA9; genus CALBZE01. The sequence goes on from CAYPGK010000031.1 coordinate 6,960, forward strand.
CACCCCCTCCTCGACCATGCGCATCGCCTCGAGCCCGAGCGCGATCCCGAGCCGTGATGAAGCGAAGCCCGGCGCATCGTTCACGACGATCGGATCCTTGCCCAGCCGGCCGGAGAAGGCGACGGCCGCCTCGACCACCGACTCGTCCGTCTGACGGCCGCGGACCACCTCGACCAGCTTCATGATGTGGACGGGGTTGAAGAAGTGGAGCCCGAGGACGCGGCCGGGGCGCTTCGTCGTCTGCTGGAGGTCCGTGATGCTGAAGCTCGACGTGTTCGTGGCGAGGATCGCGTGCGCGGGCGCGTGGGCGTCGAGCTCGTGCAGCACCTCGACCTTGAGATCGAACTTCTCGGGGACGGCCTCGATGACGAGGTCCGCTTCGCGCACGGCTTCGGCCAGATCCGTGTGCGTCGTGAGGCGGGCGAGGGCGTCCGCGCGCGTCTCGTACTGGACCTTGCCGCGCATCACGCCTTCGTCGAGGTTCTGACGGATCCGGTCCAGCCCGCGCTGGACCAGCTCTTCGGTCGTGTCGCGGAGCGCCACCTGGTAGCCGGCCATCGCGGCCACCTGCGCGATCCCGTGTCCCATGGTGCCGGCGCCGATCACCGCCACCCGCCGAATTTCAGCCACGCCGACCTCTCCCGGTTGTGTTCTAGCGCTTCCCGAAACGAGGCGCCCGCTTCTCGAGGAAGGCCGTGATCCCTTCCTTGAAGTCGGGCGAATCAAAGGCCGCGAGCTGGGCTTCCGTTTCGAGCTCGAGCATCTCGTCGAGCGTCGCCGTTGCGCTGCGGCGAAGCGACCGCTTGACCGAAGCGGTCACGCCGGCCGGCCCTGCGGCGATCTGCCCGGCGAGCGCCCTGGCCGCGGGCTCCAGCTCCGCCGCCGGGACCACGCGGTTGAAGATCCCCAGCCGCTCGGCCCGCTCGGCGCCGACCATCCCGCCCGTGTAGATCAGCTCGGCGGCGAGCGCCTGCCCGACCAGCCGCGGGAGGAAGAAGCTCCCACCCCAGTCCGGGTGCAGCCCGACGCGGGCGAAGGTGAAGCCGATCGAGGCGGTTTCGCTCGCAATGCGCAGGTCGCAGGCTAGGGCGAGACAGGCGCCCGCGCCGGCGGCGGGGCCGTTCACCGCCGCGATGACCGGCTTCGACATGCGGTCGATGAAGGAGACGATGCGCGCGCCCGTCCGGACAAGCTCGGCGAAACTCTCACGATCGCGCTCGGCGGCGAGCTGGGCCATGACCCGCACGTCGCCGCCGGTCGAGAAGGCCCGGCCGACTCCGGTGATGATGATGCATCGGACCGCGGGATCGGCCTCCAGTTCGTGGAGCCCGGCCTCGATGTCCTCTCGCATGGTGCCGGCGAATGCGTTCAGTCGCTCGGGGCGGTTGATCCGCACCCAACCGATGTCGCCATCGCGCTCGACCAGGATGCTGTCCTGCTTCGCTGCGACGCCGTTCGATTTGCTCATGCGACTCCCTCCACGATCGTGGCGATCCCCTGCCCAACCCCGATGCACATGGTCGCGAGGCCGTAGCCGCCGCCGCGGCGGCGCAGCTCGTGGACGAGTGTGGTGAGGATGCGCGCCCCCGAGCAGCCGAGCGGGTGACCGAGCGCGATCGCGCCGCCGTTCACGTTGACGATGTCGGGGTCCAGGTCCAGCTCACGCACACACGCGACGCTCTGTGCCGCGAACGCCTCGTTGAGCTCCGCGAGGTCGATGTCGTTCCGGGAGATTCCCGCGCGTTCGAGCGCCCGGCGCGTGGCGGGCACGGGACCCATCCCCATGCAATCCGGCTCGACGCCGGCGACTGCGCTGGAGACGATGCGAGCGATCGGCCGAAGCCCCAGCTCCCGGGCGCGGCGCGCCTCCACCACGAGCAATGCGGCCGCACCGTCGTTCAGCCCGGAGGAATTGCCCGCGGTCACCGTGCCGCCGGGCCTGAACGCCGGCGGCAGCTTCGCCAGCTTCTCCAGCGACGTGTCCGGGCGCGGGTGCTCGTCCTCCTCGACGCGCACGGGCGGCCCCTTGCGCTGGGGGACCTCGACGGGGACGATCTCGTCCGAGAAGCGGCCGGCGCGCATGGCGTCGCCCGCGCGTCGCTGACTCTCGACCGCGAACCGGTCCTGGTCCTCGCGCGTGATGCCGTACCGTTCGGCCACGACCTCGGCCGTCTCTCCCAGAGAGATGGTCCACCGGTCCGGCATGCGTGAGTTCACGAAACGCCAGCCGAGCACCGTGTCCGCGACCTCCGGCGCGCCGCGCGGATACGCCGCGTCCGGCTTGAGCATCACGTACGGCGCCCGGCTCATCGACTCGACGCCGCCCGCGACGAATACCTCGCCCTCGCCCGCACGGATCGCCTGGAACGCGGCGTTGACCGCCTGCAGCCCGGACCCACACAGGCGATTCACCGTCTGCCCGGGAACCTCGATCGGGAAGCCGGCGAGCAGGGAAGCCATGCGCGCCACGTTGCGGTTGTCCTCGCCCGCCTGGTTCGCGCAGCCGAGGATGACGTCGTCGATCAGCGCCGGGTCGATCCCCGTCCGATCGACGAGTGCGCGCAGCGTCGTGGCCGCGAGGTCGTCGGGGCGGATCGATGCGAGCGCGCCGCCGTGCCGGCCGATCGGCGTGCGCACCGCATCGACGATCCAGGCTTCCATCATCAACTGAGGTCGACCCACACGCTCTTGACCTGGGTGTACAGGTCGAGCGCGTACTGGCCGAGCTCCCGCCCGTATCCGGACTGCTTGTAGCCGCCGAACGGGGATGCGGGGTCGAGGGGGTGGTAGGAGTTGATCCAGACGGTGCCCGCCTGGATGCCGCGTGCGACGCGGTGCGCGCGCTTGACGTCGCTCGTCCAGATCCCGGCCGCGAGGCCGTAGATCGTGTCGTTCGCGAGCGCGACGGCCTCCTCCTCGTCACTGAACGTCAGCGTGGCGAGGACCGGCCCGAAGATCTCCTCGCGGGCGATCGTGTGCTCGGGCGCGACGCGGTCGAAGATCGTCGGCTGGAGCCAGTAGCCCTTCTCCTCGCCCTGGTAGAGCGCGCGCTCGCCGCCGCAGAGCAGCTCCGCGCCTTCCTCGCGGCCTCGGGCGATGTAGCCCATGACCCGGTCGAGCTGCTCCTGCGAGATGAGCGGGCCGATCCGCGTCTTGGGATCGAGCGGGTCGCCGGGCACCGTCCGGGCCGCCCGCTCGATCAGCTTCTCCATCACCGCGTCGTGGACCGACTCGTGGACGAGCAGCCGCGAGCCCGCCGTGCACGCCTGCCCGGTGTTGTAGAAGATCCCGGAGAACGCGCCGCGCACGGCGGCGTCCAGGTCCGCGTCCGGGAAGATGATGTTCGGCGACTTGCCGCCCAGCTCGAGGGAGACCTTCTTCAGCGTCTCCGCTGACTCGCGCATGATCAGCTTGCCGACGGCCGTCGAGCCGGTGAATGCGATCTTGTCGACGTCCGGGTGACGGACCAGCGCCGTGCCCGCCGTCTCGCCGAAGCCCGGGACCACGTTCAGCACTCCCGGCGGCAGGCCGACCTCGTGCGCGATCACGGCCAGCTCGAGCGCGGAGAGCGGCGTCTGCTCGGCGGGCTTCAATACCACCGCATTTCCGCAAGCCAGCGCCGGCGCCACCTTCCACGCCGCCATGAGGAGCGGGAAGTTCCACGGGATGATTGCGCCGACCACGCCGACCGGCTCACGGAGGGTGTAGTTCAGCGCGTTGCCCCGCACCGGGATCGTCTCGCCGTGCACCTTGGTCGCCCAGCCGGCGTAGTAGCGGAAGCAGTCGATGGCCTCTCGGATGTCGATCTGCGCTTCACGGATCGGCTTGCCGTTGTCCAGCGACTCGAGTCGCGCGAGATCGTCCGCGCGCGCTTCGATCGCGTCCGCGATCCTCCAGATCAGCCGCCCGCGCTCGGCGGCGCTCATCCCGGCCCACGGCCCCGAGAGCGCCGACCGCGCCGCCTGCACGGCCGCGTCGATCTCCCGGGGCCCCGCCTCGGCGACCTCGGCGATGACGTCCCCCGTCGCGGGGTTCAGGGTCTCGAAGGTACTGCCGTCCGCGGCGGCGACCCACTCACCGCCGATGTAGAGCCGGTTCGGCGCCTTGCGCTCGACCGGCACCGCCGTGGTCGCCATCTCGCCTCCCTCAGTTCCCGCCGAACTCGGGCTTGCGCTTCTCCACGTACGCGGCAAGACCCTCGCGGGCATCCGCGCTCTGGAAGAGGAGCTGCTGCAACTCGCGCTCGACCGCCAGCGCCTCGCCGATCGGCAGCTCCCAGCCGGTCTGCACCGAGCGCTTGATGTGGCCGATCGCCTTCGACGCGGCGTTCGGCGGCGTGAACCGCCTGGCGTACTCCATGACCTGGCTCATGAAGGCGTCGCGGCTGTCGGCGTCGTAGACGTCGTCCACGATCCCGAGCGACTTCGCTTCGTCGAAGTCGAAGGTGCGGCCCGTCACCATCAGCTCGATCGCGCGCGACTTCCCGACCAGCCGCGACAGCCGCTGCGTGCCGCCCGTCCCCGGGAGCACGCCCAGGTTCACTTCAGGCAGGCCGATCTTCCCGCCGCCGCGCCGCGCGATGCGCAGATCCGCCGCCATCGCGATCTCCAGCCCGCCACCGACCGTGTGGCCGTTGAGCGCCGCGATCACCAGCTTCGGCGTCTGCTCCAGACGGCTCAGCGTCTCGTTCGCGTGCAGGCAGAAGTAGTACTTGAACGACGGCGTCACGTCGTTCAGCATCGAGATGTTCGCGCCGGCGGAGAAGAACTTCTCGCCGGCGCCGCACAGCACGATCACGTGCACCGACTCGTCCATCCGCGCACGGAGGATCGCCGCGTCGAGCTGCTGCATCATCTGGTAGGTGTACGTGTTCGCCGGCGGGTCGTCGAGCGTAAGCAGCGCCACGCCGTCCTTCGCCTCGTAGTGGACCAGCGTCTTCGTGGTTTCCGCTTCCAGCACACTCGCCATTGCGTCCTCCATTCGGGTCAGCGCGACGACTTCGGCCCCCCGGCCTTCCGAGGGGTGATCGCCGCTTCTCTCCGCCAGATCGAGGGCCTGGCTTCTCCGGGTGCGCCCTCCTCGACCCCGGCGGGCAACTCGGCTCCGGCCAGATACCCCCGCAGGAACAACTGACTCATGTCCTCCGCCAGCTCCGCCACGCCCACGTCGCGACCGGGACGATACCAATTGTAGATCCAGTTCATCATCCCGAACAACGCGAACGTCGCCACCCGCGCGTCGATCTCGCTCCCCTCCGGCCGGAGCTCCGACACGATCGCCGCGCAGATCTCGGTGTAGCGCCGCTTTACCGCGTTCACCCGGCGGCCGTACTCGCCGCTGAGCGAGCCCGCCTCGTGCGAGAGTACCTTCATCTCCTTCATGTTCGCCACGAAGTAGCGCAGGTGATTCTCGACGAAGATGCGAAGCCGCCGCGCCGGGTCCTCCACTCCGTCCAGCAAACGCTCCGCTTCCTCCAGCACCGTCTCGAAGCAATGGCTCTGGATGAGGTAGAGCAGTTCTTCTTTGCTTTCGAAATAGTAGTAGAGACCCGACAGGCTGATCCCCGTCTCCCGGCTGATGTCCCGAATGCTCGCCTGATGGTAGCCCTTGTCGGCGAAAATCGCCGCCGCGGTGCGAAGGATCAGCGCGAACTTCTCGTCGTAGGTGGGTCGCTCTTCGGGCATCGGGTCCGGAGATCGTTCGAACGTCCGTCCGTGAAGCTAGAGGCGGGGCAGGGTCGGGTCAAGTAGCGTCAGCCTTGTGATCGGTCGCCGCCGGACCTACCTTCGAAAGTGCGGGAGAACACCCACAGACGCCTGGAGATATGCCGCCGATCCGCCGACCCTCCATCCCCGTTGCCGTGGTGGCGGTCCTCGCCGCCGCGGGGTGCACGGATGCGCCGACCGAGCCGGCGGCGCTGGTCGTGGCGGCGGAGACCGAGGCGGCGCTCCGGGTCGCGGCGGCGCTCCCTACGCTGCCGGAGGTGCTGGACCGTGCGCGCGTGCGCGGGACACTCTCGCCGGACGATGCGGAGGCCGCGGCCGCGGCGCACGCGCTCTGGACCGCAGCGGACTCTGCGCAGAATCCCATTGCGGCCCGTGCGCTCCGGCGGCGGGCGTACGAGACGGCCGCGCCGGTCGTCGCGCGGGCGCTCGGCCCGGCCGGCCTCTCCGAGGTGGAGTCGGGGCTCAGGCGGTGGGTCGAAATGGCGGAGTCGGCATCGGAGGGGATGTCGCTTCCGGGCGTGGGCGCCGCGTTGATGGCGGGGCGGACGCTGCTTGCACGCGCTGTCGCGGCGGACCACGCGGATCAGGCCGCGGCGCTGCTCCTCGAGGCGGCCGACCGTTTGCGGGAGACGACGCCGGATGCGGTCGCAGCGCGCCTGATCCTCCAGGTCGAGAGTGCCCTCGCCCGGGAGGATCGACGTACGGGTGGCGGGCCCGGGCCTGTGGCCCGCAGGCGCGCCGAGCGGCTGCTCCGCGGTGCGAACCGGGCGCTCTCGGACGGCGACCCGGTCCTCGCGATCCGCAGGGCTTACTACGCGCGTCAACTCCTCGGGCTCCAGTGATCCGCTCCACGGTCGGTTGACCGGGCACCGCGACGCGCGCTTGGGGGTACGATCCGTCATGGATATGCGACGTCTCTTCGGATCCCTGCGGGGGCGCGCGATCGTCCCCGCTCTCGCCGCATTCATCGCGGCAGCGCTCCCCGCCGCGGTGCGCGCGCAGTCGGGCGCGCCAGGCGAAGGGCCGGTCTTCCGCGTGCCGGTCACGGGCACGATCGAGCTCGGCCTCGCGCCCTTCATCGAGCGCAGCATCGCCGAGGCGGAGGCGGCGGGCGCCAGGGCGGTGATCCTCGACATCGAAACGCCCGGAGGGCGCGTCGACGCGGCGCAGCGGATCGTGAACGCGCTCGGCGAAGCCGACGTCCCGGTCTACGCGTTCGTCAACCGGCGTGCGTTCTCCGCCGGCGCGATGATCGCGCTGGCCGCGGATGCGATCTACATGGTCCCGGGCGCCGTGATCGGCGCGGCGACGCCGGTGACGGGCGAGGGCGAGAAGGCGCCGGAGAAGATCGTCAGCGCGATGCGCAGTGAGATGCGCGCGCTCGCGGAGGCCCGCGGTCTCGACCCGCGCGTGGCCGAGGCGATGGTCGACGAGGACATCGAGATCCCGGGCGTCGTCGAGGCGGGCAAGCTCCTCACGCTCACGACGGACGAGGCGGTCCGCCTCGGCTACGCCCATGAGGCCGCCGACTGGGACGCGCTCCTGGCCACGCTCGACCTGCACGGCGCCGGCGTCCACCTGGCGGAGACGAATTGGGCCGAATCCATCGTGCGCTTCCTGACGCACCCTCTCATCGCGCCGTGGCTCCTTTCGCTCGGCTTCCTCGGGCTCATCATCGAACTCAAGACGCCGGCGTTCGGCTTCGCCGGCCTGGCCGGGATCGTGTCGCTCGGCCTCTTTTTCGGCAGCCACATGATCCTCGGCCTCGCGGGCTGGGAGGAGCTGATCCTCCTCGGCGCGGGGCTCGTCCTGCTCGGCATCGAGATCTTCATCGTCCCCGGGTTCGGCGTATTCGGCCTGGTGGGGATCGCCGCGATCCTCGCTAGCCTCTATCTCAGTCTCGTCGGGAGCATGGCCACAGGATTCGACCTCAGTCAGGCGGCGATGATCCTTTCGGCAGCCATCGCCATCGTCATCGTCGGCGCATGGACCATCGCGCGGCTGCTACCGCGCAACGAGCGGTTCCAGAAGTCCGGCATCATGCTCGGCGACCGGCTCAGTCGTGAAACCGGCTACCTGTCCGCCCCGGTTCGCGACGATTTGGTCGGCCAGCAGGGCGTCGCCCTGACCGACCTGCGTCCGGCCGGCACCGGCCGGTTCGGAGATGAGCGACTCGACGTCGTCGCCGCTGGCGGGTGGATCGCCAAGGGCACGCCGATCCGCATCGTTCGCTCCGAAGGGTACCGGCACGTGGTCGAGGCCGAGGGGTAATCTCAGGGGAGCGCGAAATCGCAAATCACCGAACGAGAGCCGCGAATGGACAATTTCCTTCTGATCACGCCACCCGTGCTGCTGGCCCTTGCGGTCGCGGCGCTGCTGCTACTCTTCTGGGCGGTCCCGGTACGGCTCTGGATCGAGGCCGTCTTCGCCGGCGTCCGCGTGAGTCTGGGCGACCTGATCGGCATGCGCCTGCGGAAGGTCAGCCCTGCCGCGGTGATCCGCCCGCTGATCGCTGCGACCAAGGCCGGCCTGGAGCTGACGACCAAGCAGCTCGAGGGGCATTACCTGGCTGGCGGGAGCGTCGACCGGGTCGTCAAGGCGCTGATCAGTGCGGACAAGGCCAACATCGACCTCTCGTTCCAGCAGGCGGCGGCGATCGACCTGGCCGGCCGCGACGTGCTCGAGGCGGTCAAGGTCTCGGTCAACCCCAAGGTGATCGAGACGCCCAAGGTCGCCGCGATGGCGAAGGACGGCATCCAGCTCATCGCCACGGCGCGCGTGACCGTGCGAGCGAACATCCACCGTCTGGTCGGTGGGGCCGGCGAGGACACGATCCTGGCGCGTGTGGGCGAGGGGATCGTCTCGACGATCGGGTCGAGCGCCTCGCACAAGGCCGTGCTCGAGAACCCGGACAACATTTCCAAGACCGTCCTGGCCAAGGGGCTGGACGCCGGGACGGCGTACGAGATCCTCTCGATCGACATCGCGGACGTCGACGTCGGCAAGAACATCGGCGCCGAGCTCCAGACGGACCAGGCCGAGGCCGACAAGCGCATCGCCCAGGCGAAGGCCGAGGAGCGGCGCGCAATGGCCGTCGCGGCCGAGCAGGAGATGCGTGCCAGGGTCGAGGAGATGCGAGCCCGCGTGGTCGAAGCCGAGGCACAGATCCCGCTCGCCATGGCCGAGGCCTTCCGGTCGGGCAATCTCGGGATCATGGATTACATGCGGTACCGCAACCTCCAGGCGGACACGGAAATGCGACACGCGATCGCCGGCGGCGCCGGTGACGATGGCGATCTGATCACCGAGGGCAAGTAGTGGACGACCTCTACTCCCTCATCGTCCTGGTCGCCGTGATCTGGTCCGTGATCGGCGGCCTGATCGGGGGGCGAAAGGGGCAGGGCGGGGCGGGAGGCCCCGCAAGGGGGCGCCGTCCGGGCGCGGGCATCCCCGCGCCCTCTCCCGGGCGGTCCGGTCCTCGGCCGGATACGCCGGGTGACGGCGGCGCCGTCGTCGCCCGGCCGACCGCGACGGCCGACGACGCCGGCGAGGAGGACCGGTCCGCCGCCGCGATGATCCCCGACGACCTGTGGGAGATCCTGACCGGCGAGCGCCGCACCCCGGAGCCGGAGTGGGAGCCCGAGCCGTGGGAGGACGACCACGCCTGGGAGCCGCACGGCGAGGAGGCGGCCCCGGTCGAGTCGTACCCGGTGCCGTACGGCTATGAGGCACGGTCCCTCGAGAGCGGCGCTCGCGACGAGTACCCCGTCGCCGTTTCCCTCGAGGCGCCGCCGCCTCCACCGGAGGAGCGGCACAGGCTGTTCCACAAGAAGCTGGAGGCGACGGCACGCCAGCAGCGTCCGGCCCGCCGGTCGCGGCTGCCCGCTGCACTCGGGAGCGGCCCGGCGTTGCGCCGGGCGATGGTCCTGCGCGAGGTGCTGGGCCCGCCGAAGGCCCTGGAATAGCACGTCGCCCGGTGTTATCTTTAAGGGCTCGACGCAACAACGTCGAGCCACCGCCGGGGTGGCGGAATTGGTAGACGCACTCGACTCAAAATCGAGCGGGCGCAAGCCCATGCGGGTTCGAGTCCCGCCCTCGGCATAGACGGGTCGCCACCGAAAGGCGCTTTCGGCGGCGGCCCTTTTTCGTTGTACCCTCCACGGCCCTATCGGCCATTCGCGCGCCGGGCACGACCCTTGCACACGGTGCGGGGCCGAATCTCCTTCTCGCCGAAATCACCAATCACCCGTCTTCCCGGAGGTCCTTCGATGCTGTTCAGCCTATCGATGTTCCCGGTCGGCTCTGGCGACTCGCTCGTTGGCCCGGTTTCGGAGGTCATCGATGAGATCGACAGGGCGGGATTGGATTACCGGGTCACCGGCGCGGACACGGTGATCGAGGGGGACTGGGACGAGGTGATGCCGGTCATCCGCCGTGCCGAAGAGCGCCTGCGTGAGAAGCACGACCGGGTCTTCATGGTCATGACGGTCGACGATCACAAGGGCGCCGGCAATCGGCTGGAGGAATCGGTCGCCGATGTGGAGAGTCAGCTCGGACGGTCGCTCCCCCGTTGACGATGCGCGGCCCGCGGATCTTGCTCGTCATCCCCGACGACTGGCCGCGAGCGCTCCTACGGACCCGGCTTCGCGACCAGGGCTATCACGCGGTCGCGGCGCCCGGTGTGGACGAATCCTTCGTCTACCCGGTGACCGATCCGGATGCGGGTCCGATGCGTCTCATGGTCCTGGACCAGGCGGCGTTCGCGGCCGACGCTCTCGATCGATTCCTGCAACGTTACAAGGGGGTGCGGGTGCTCCTCCTCGCCTTCGGCACGAGCGAGATCCCGCAGGGGCCGTGGACGGCGGTGCTTCGCCGCACCGCACACAGCGACGAACTGCTCCGCGCCATTCAGGAGATCGTCCCGCTCACGCCGGCGGCGCACCGGCACATTCGCGAGTGAATACGTGTCCAGTGGACCTGTGCCGAAAACGGGTGGCCCCGGCCCCGGAGTCGGGGGCCGGCTCCCGCCTCTGGTCCTGCCACGTGCCGGCGACGGCGTGAGGGTCGCCTGGCGCGCATCGCAGCGCGGTGCGCCGGTCGTGGTATTCCTGGCGGACCTCGAGTCGGGTCGCGGATACGTTCGGAAACTCCAGGACAGGGAGGCCGAGCTGCGCGTCTGGAGCGGCCGTCCGATGGTCGTGCTCCCCGTTGGCGCGGGAGGCGGTGAGGGTGCGCCCGGATCGTTGGGCGACGGTGTGGAACTCCTCGCCGATCCGGATGGGGAAGCGCATCGCCGGTGCGAGGTGGGGAAGGGAGAGGCGGCGCTGTTCATCGCCGACCGGTGGGGGCAGGTCTACCTTGCCGAGCGCGCACCATCCGAGAGCGAACTGCCGGACGTCGGTGAGATCGAAGAGTGGATGCGCTATCTCTCGACACAATGCCCCGAATGCGGCGTGCCGGACGAGCCGGGGAGGGGCGAATGGGAGGTGAGATGAAGGCGGAAGTGGTGACGGAAGGCGGTCCATCCGAGCAGTACCTCCGCGATGCCGATCTCTGGGGAGCGCACAACTACCGGCCGCTCCCGGTCGTCCTCACGCGAGGCGAAGGCGTGTGGGTCTGGGACGTCGAGGGGCGTCGCTACCTGGACATGCTCTCGGCGTACTCGGCGTTGAACCACGGGCACTGCCACCCGCGGATCGTGGCGGCGCTGACCGAGCAGGCGGAGCGGCTCACCCTGACGTCGCGCGCGTTCCAGAACGACCAGTACGCCCCGTTCATCCGCGAGCTTTGCGAACTCACCGGGTATGACAAGGCGCTTCCGATGAACACGGGGGCGGAGGCCGTCGAGACGGCGATCAAGGCAGCGCGCAAATGGGGTTACGAGCGCAAGGGCGTCCCGGACGGCGAGGCGGAGATCGTGGTGTGCGACGGCAATTTCCATGGTCGCACGACGACGATCGTCGGCTTCTCCTCCGAGCCGCTGTACAGGGATGGGTTCGGCCCGTTCGCTCCCGGCTTCCATCGCATCCCGTATGGTGACGCGGATGCGCTCGAGGCGGCGCTGACCGACCGCACGGTCGCGTTCCTCGTCGAGCCGATCCAGGGCGAGGCGGGTGTGGTCGTTCCGCCGGACGGGTACCTGGCTCGGGTGGCGGAAGCGTGCCGCAGGCGGAACGTCCTGCTCATGGCCGATGAGATCCAGACAGGGCTCGGTCGGACCGGGCGCCTCCTGGCGAGCCAGTGGGAGGATGTTCGGCCTGACGTGCTCATCCTGGGCAAGGCGCTCGGCGGCGGCGTCTATCCGGTCTCGGCCGTCCTCGCGGATGCGGAGATCATGGACGTCTTCACGCCCGGCACGCACGGCTCCACGTTCGGAGCCAATCCACTCGCCGCGGCGGTGGCTCGCGAAGCGCTCCGGGTCCTCGTCGAGGAGGGGTTGGCCGAACGCGCGGCGACCCTCGGGCCGTGGTTCATGGAGCAGCTCCGGGAGATCGAAGCAGACGCGGTCCAGGAGGTCCGCGGGCGCGGCCTCCTGATCGGCGTCGTCATCCGGGAGGAGGCCGGCACGGCGCGTCGGTACTGCGAGGCGCTCATGCGACGTGGAATCCTGGCCAAGGAGACGCACGAACAGGTGGTCCGCTTCGCCCCGCCGCTCATCATCGAGCGTGCGGAACTGGAGCGGGCGCTCCCGGCGATCCGGGATGTGCTTACCTCGGGAGGTGTCTGAGCCGTCTCAGAGGGTGGCGCGGTCGGCTTCGAGGCGAAGCGGCGCTCCTTCGGACCCGGCGGCCGTGCTGACCTGAATGAAGCGGGCCCAATCCCGGTCGAGCGGGACGGTGCGGCCTGCGGGTGTGTCGAGGAGCACGTGCGACGCCGAGCCGGACCGGCAGTGCACGACGTCGCCTTCCCGGACGCCGAGGTCGGTACAGAGGGAGCGCAGGGTCCCGAAGAGAATGCGCCGGATGAGGACGACGTCGCCCGTTCGCGTGGCCGCCAGACTGCGGACCGGCTCTGGTGAGTCGCCGCTGGGCATGGACCTGCTCCTGCATCGTGGGTGGGATGAAAAAAGGCGCCGGATCCGGCGCCTTCGCGCGTGGTGGGTGGATGCAACTATGGTGCCGGATATCGGCCCGGGGCGCGGGATTCCGCCACCATCGCCCCTGTTGCTTTCGACTGGCCTGAGGGCGCCCGAAAACGTAAGGCGCCCACCGATCAGGCGCCGGGTTTTCCGGGCTTGTTGCCCCTGCCCGGCCCGCGCCCCGGGTGCGGCGGCTCCGGGGGACTGGCGGGCGAGTCTTTGCGCCCGGCGCCCCGGCCCGCTCCGCGCGCGGCCGGCTTGGCGGGACCTCGCGCGGCCCCGGGGCCGTGTCCCGCCCGGACGGACGAGGCCACCGCGGCAGCTGCCTGCGCGGGGAGCACGCCTTCGCGGATGAGGCGTTCGACGGCGGCCGGGAGCTCGCGCAACTGGTCGGGCCGCGCACCGTGGCTGCGCCAGGCGCCCAGGACGTCGAGGGCGACGTCGACCGGCACGCCCCGGTCGAGGAGGTCGGCGAGGGTGTGGACGGCGAGAGCGATCGGCTCGTCGGCGGCGGAGCCGTCCCGGAGCAAGCGGACGGCGCCTTCCGGGACCCCGCGTCGGATGGCATCGGCGACGGCGGTTACGTCTGCCGGCGTTGCGGAGCCCGAGCCCGCGACGAGTTCGTGGGCGCGCCCCAGTTCGTCGGCGAGCTGGCGGACGACCGCCAGGATCCGCTCGGCCGGAACCCCCTTGGCCGCGCCCTCGAGCGCCTTGTCGACGAGCGGCTCGGTCGGCAGCCCGCGGGAGCGGGCGGCGTCGACGGCGCGCTCGAGTTCTCGCATGGCGTCCGGCGGGAGCACGGCTTTCGCCCGAGCGAGATTGCTATTGACCTGCGCAGCGAATGCGCGCTCGACCAGCGCCGGGATCGTCCCGCCACCCATGGAGGCGAGAACGCCCAGGGCGATGACCGTCTTTCTCATTCGGACCCCCACGAGGGTGTGAAGCCCATTCATTGTCATAGACGCTTTGTCCCGCGGCCGCGTCACCGCCCCTCCACGATGACGAGGCTCGCGTTCCTCTGACCCCACCCGTCGTCGACGATCCCCGGCGCATCGTCGGGGACGAACCAGCGGCCGTCGTCGAGCACGAAGCCAAAGTGATGGATGCCCGGCTCGAGGACCACTTCCAGCACCCACCGGTCCTGGGCGCGCTGCATCGGGCGCGGCTTCCAGTCGGTGAAGCTCCCGGCGACCGCGACCCGGTCGGCGACGCCGCCGGCGAGCTGGAATCGGACCTTGCGCCCCCGGCCGATCGGCTCGGCCAGCTCGACGACGGGTATGGCCCGGGCGAGGCGTTTCTTCGTGACTCGCCAGCTCACGCCGAAGCTTGCCGTGAGGTCGCGCGGCGTGCCGTACAGCGGATCCGTTGGCGCGCGCTCGACGCGGGCGTAGGCGACGAGCCGGTCAGCGATCTGCGTGGCTACCGTGGCATCGAGGCCGAGCTCGTTGCCTGCAGGGGTGCGCCAGTACGCCGCGCCGAGGGACAGGTCGGCGCGTCCGACGGCGAACCGGCCCGACGTGCCGAGCGCGGTATAGAGGCCATCGGCGGCACCGTTCGTCGCGTCGTAGATGTCGAGCGACGTTTCGACCCACGCGCGCCCCAGCGGCCGTGCCAGCGCCAGGCCGCCGCCCGCCAGGCCGAGCCTGCCCTCGAGTTCCCCGGCGAATCCTACGGGCCCCCCGTCGAACCGCCAGCGGCCGCGCGTCACCTCGGCACGCGCCGAGACGGTGAACGGGCCGACCGCGCGTGCTACCCGAGGCGTGAAGCTGAATGCGTGGACGCGGTACGCGTGCGGTTGGGTATGGCCGACGCCGAACAGCTCGGCGCGGCCGTCGACCGAGAACGCGCCGATCCTGCGGGCGGCCCTGGCTCCGAGCGTGCCTCCCACCCACCGGCTCCCCGCGGCCTCGGCGCTCCCGCCGCCGTAGGCGGAAAGGTCCAGGACGACCGGCCCGATGCGGTCGACGAGGAGCCGGCCGCCGGCCCAGGCGAGCGCGGACGCGTCGAGCCCGGGCACGCCGGCGGGCGGGCGGGCGTGCGCCGCGGCCGCATCCACCCACAGCTCCGCCGACTGGCCGGCCACAGGCGCGGGCAGGGCGGCGCAGGCCAACGCCCCGAGGGCGAGGGCGGTGCAGCTCGCGCGGCGGCGCCTCAGGACGTCCTCCCTGTGGGGGCCATCACGTTCACGATGGCGTTGCGCATGCCGAATCCGTCGTCGACGTAACGCTCGGCCCGCGGATCGGTCTCCCAGCGCTCGCCATCGACGAGGAACATATACTTGTGGATCCCCGGCGGGAGCGGGAAGAGCCCGGTCCAGACGCCGTCGCCGTCGGGGTCGCGCAGGAGGTGCCGCTCGGGGTTCCAGCCGTTGAAGTCGCCCGCGAGCGCGACCGAGCTGGCCTCGCCCGTGAATACGAACTGGACGTAGACCACGGGGGAGGCGACGTCGGCGTCGGCGACCGTCGTTGCGGGAGCGACGTCGCCGACATCTACGCGCCCTGCGCGCTCCACGACCGGGAGCACAGCCAGCAGCAGGACCGCCATTGCGCCGACCAGGCCGACCACCGGCCGGACACGGATCGAGCGCGGCTCGATCAGCCACCGGACGATCCGCTGCCAGGGCGCGAGTCCAGGCGTCGGCGGAAGCTGTGCCATCACCCGCTCCTCGAGCGAGGCCGGTGCCCGGTCCTCACGCAGGACGGCTACCTCGGCAAGGATCTCGTCCCAGGTCTCGGCCTCGGCGCGCAGCTCCGGCGTCAGCGCCTCGGCTGGGAGGTCTCCGTCCAGGTAGCGGTGCAGGTCGTCGCGCATCACAGCACCTCCTCGAGTTCGGCCCTGAGCGCCTCCCGGGCTCGGAGCACACGCATCTTCAGTGCGGGGATGGACACGTCCAGCCGCTGCGAGATCTCTTCGTACGACAGCCCTTCGACGTGCTTGAGCACGAATGCCTCCCGCTGGATGACAGGCAGCTTCTCGATGGCTCGCCTGAGGAGCTCCCGGAGTTCGAGGCGTTCGACATCGCGCACCGGATTCTCGTTGGACCGCGCCGGCGGCACGTCGCCGGTGTCGAGGCTCACGTCTTTGCGGCGACGGCTCTTCAGGTGGTCCTTGCACCGGTTCGCCAGGATCCGGAACACCCATGCGCCGAAGCGTTCGGGGTCCCGGCACCTGTGGATGTGCGCGTACGCCTTGACCAGTGCGCCCTGGACCAGGTCCGCAGCCGTGTCGGCGTGGCCGATCATCCGAAGTGCGTGTCGATACAGCACGTCCTGGTAGCGGCGGACCAGGATCCTGTACGCCTCCCGATCCCCTGCCTTGACCAGGGCGACGACCGCGCCGTCGCTCGGTTCCGTCAATGGGTCCTGCATGGCGGAACGCCTCACTCCTCAGGACGCGGAAACGTCGAAAAAGTCACGAGAAATCGCCCCGAATCCGGACTTGCCTTGGTGGACACCCGCCACTATACTGCGGCTCCGGCCGAAGTTCCGCCCTCCCGCCACGGGGCTGGCTTCCCCGCCGCCGGCGCGGGCAGTCGGCCCCGTTCATGTGTCGAGGGGAACGGCCGACCGTGTTGCAACTTGAGCCGAGCACACTTCCGCCCCGGAGGTTTGGGTTATGGCAAGTCGTGGGTTGGAGGGCGTCGTCGTCGCTGAAACCCGTCTCAGCAAGATTTACGGCGAGCAAGGGCGTCTACTCTACGGCGGTTACGAAATCGATGACCTGGCTGAAAATACGACGTTCGAGGAGGTTTGCCACCTGCTGTGGCACGGGAAGCTCCCGAACCGCCAGCAACTCGACGAGTTGCGCAGCCAGATGGCGCGTGAGCGGGCGGTCGATCCGGAGCTGATCCAACTGCTCCGGCTCCTCCCCCCAGACACGCATCCGATGGCCGCGCTGCGCACGGCCGCCTCGGCGCTCGCGTCGTTCGATCCGGAGGCGGAAGACATGTCGCGCGAGGCGAATCTCCGCAAGGCGATCCGGATCACAGCGAAGCTCCCGACGCTGACCACGGCGTTCGACCGGCTACGCCAGGGCAAGGAGCCGGTCGCCCCGCGCGAGGACCTGTCTCACGCCGCGAACTTCCTCTACATGCTGCACGGCGAGGAGCCGGGCGAGCTGGAGTCGCGCATCATCGATGCCGCGTTGATCCTCCACGCGGAGCACGGGATGAACGCGTCGACCTTCGCGGCGCGCGTGACCGTGGCAACGCTCTCGGACATGCATTCGGGCGTGACCTCCGCGATCGGCGCGCTGAAGGGGCCGCTGCACGGCGGCGCCAACGAGCGCGTCATGCTCATGCTCCAGGACATCGGCGAGGTGGACGCCGTCGACCAGTGGATCCGCGACGCGCTGGACCGCAAGGAGCGGATCATGGGCTTCGGCCACCGGGTCTACCGCGCGCTCGATCCTCGTGCGCCGATCCTCAAGCGCCTTGCCGAGGAGCTCGCGAGCCGCGGCGGCAACACCAAGTGGCTCGAGATCTCCGAGCGCATCCAGGCCATCATGGCCGAGGAGATGGAGCGACGGGGCAAGAAGATCTATCCGAACGTCGATTTCTTCAGCGCGTCGGTCTACTACACACTAGGGATCCCGATGGATTCCTTCACGAACGTCTTCGCGTGCGCGCGAGCTGCGGGCTGGACCGCGCACATCATGGAGCAGTACGAGGACAACCGACTGATCCGGCCGAAGGCCGAGTACGTCGGACCGGAGGGGCTCAAGGTGCCGCCGATCGACGAGCGGTCCTGACGAAGGGAGCGACATGGGCGGAGACTACAGGTTTGCACGGATCCCGGAAGCGGGCGAGCCGATCGTCGTCGAGGGCGGCGAGCTCCGGGTCCCGGACCGGCCGATCATCCCCTTCATCGAAGGGGATGGCACGGGTCCGGACATCTGGCGCGCGACGAGGCGCGTGCTCGAGGCCGCAGTACGCAAGGCGTACGAGGGGCAGCGCGAGATCCAGTGGATGGAGATCTACGCGGGCGAGAAGGCGGTCGAGGTCGCGAAGGAGTGGCTCCCCGACGAGACGCTACGTGCGCTCACGGAGTTCAAGGTCGGGATCAAGGGGCCGCTCACGACGCCCGTGGGCGGCGGGATCCGCTCCCTCAACGTGACGCTGCGCCAGGTCCTCGACCTGTACGCGTGCATTCGCCCCGTGCGCTACTTCAACGGCGTCCCCTCGCCGATGAAGGAGCCGCACCTCGTGGATGTCGTGATCTTCCGCGAGAACACGGAGGACGTCTACGCGGGGATCGAGTGGCCGGCCGGGAGCGCGGAGGCCGACAAGGTGCGCCGCTTCCTGGTCGACGAGCTCGGCGCCGAGATCCGGGAGGGGAGCGCGATCGGGATCAAGCCGATGAGCGAGTTCGGCTCGAAGAGGCTGATCCGCGCGGCGATCCGTTACGCGCTCCAGCGCGGCCGGCCGTCGGTCACGCTCGTCCACAAGGGCAACATCATGAAGTTCACCGAGGGCGCGTTCCGCGATTGGGGCTACGAGCTGGCGCACGAGGAGTTCGGCGACCGGACGATCCCCGAAGCCGAAGCGACGGGCGACGTGGGCGGCAAGGTCGTCATCAAGGACCGCATTGCGGACGCGATGTTCCAGCAGCTCCTCCTGCGTCCAGCCGAGTACAGCGTGCTGGCGATGCCGAACCTGAACGGCGACTACATTTCCGACGCGGCCGCGGCGCAGGTCGGTGGGCTGGGGATGGCGCCCGGTGCGAACGTAGGCGAGGAGGTCGCCCTCTTCGAGGCGACGCACGGGACCGCGCCGAAGTACGCGGGGCTGGACAAGGTCAACCCGGGCTCGCTGATCCTCTCGGGCGTCATGATGCTCGAGCACATGGGCTGGAACGAGGCGGCCACGCTGGTCGTCCAGGGGCTCGAGCGGGCGATCCAGGCCAAGACCGTGACGTACGACCTCGCCCGCCAGATGGAGGGCGCGACGGAGGTGCCGACGTCCGGCTTCGGCGATGCGATCATCGCGAACATGTGATGCGGCCGGGCGCCGAGCCCTGGTCGGGAGCGGGCGGCGGGGCGAGCGGTCGAGCACCGGTCGCCCCGCTTTTTCGTTGAAGCGGCACACGATGGACCGGGTTCCGCCGCCTCCGGCCACAAACGTCTGGGGCGTCGGATCTTTGAGCGATCGGCGGCTGTAGAACCGCCACGGACACGGTGTGACCATGCAAGAGTTCAGGATCGAAGTCATTCAGGCCAGTGTGGCGGAGCGTGAGACGCCGCTCCTCGTGCTCCCTCTCTTCGAAGGCGACCGCGAGCCGGCCGGCTCGGCCGCAGAGGTCGATGCGCGGATGGGCGGAGAACTCGCGCGCGTGCTCGGCCGCGGCGACTTCAAGGGGAAGCGTGACGAGTCGCTCGTCCTCTTCCCGCGCGCCGGGGAGATCGGCGCCGAGCGGGTGCTCCTCGTCGGCCTCGGAAAGGAAGGCGATGCGACTGCGGAGTCCGTGCGTCGCGCCTTGGGCACGTCCGTCCGGCAGGCGGAGCGACTGGGCGCCGCGGCCATAGCGCTCTCGCTCGACGTCCTGGACCGGGTGAGCGAACGCGTCGGCGCCGAGGCCGCGGGACAGGCCGCGGCGGAGGGCGCGGTCCTGGCGGCGTGGGAGTACCGGGAGTTCAAGACGACGCGGCCCGAAGACGCGCCGCGCACCACGGTCTCGTCGCTCACGCTCCTCGCGCGGAGTGCGGACGAAGCCGAAGCGTTCGAGAGCGGTGCACGCTACGGCGAGGTCGTGGCCCGCGGCGAGAACCTGGCCCGCGAGTTGGCGGCCACGCCGGGCAACGTGGCGACGCCGTCGTACCTGGCGGCGACGGCGGAGCGGATCGGCCGCGAGCACGGGATGACGGTCACGGTCCTCGACCGCGAGGCGATGCGCCGCGAGGGGATGAACGCGCTCCTCGCCGTCGCCCAGGGCAGCGACGAAGAGCCGCGCTTCATCGTGCTCGAGTACCGCGGCGGCGAGGGCGGCGAGGGGCCGCTCGTGCTCGTGGGGAAGGGCGTCACGTTCGACACGGGCGGGATCTCGATCAAGCCCGCGGCCGGGATGGAGGACATGAAGTTCGACATGTCCGGCGCCGCGGCGGTGCTGGGCGCGATGCAGGCGATCGCCGAGCTGCGGCTCCCGGTCCACGTCGTCGCACTGATCCCGTCCACGGAGAACATGCCCTCCGGCCGGTCGATCAAGCCGGGCGATGTCATTCGCAGCCATGCTGGGAAGACGATCGAGGTGGTCAACACGGATGCCGAGGGGCGGCTGATCCTGGCGGACGCACTCTCCTACGCGCAGCGCTACGAGCCGCGTGCGATCGTGGACGCGGCGACGCTGACCGGCGCGTGCGTCATCGCGCTCGGCCACGATGCGATCGGGCTCATGGGGAACGACGAGTCGCTGATCGAGGAGGTGCGCGCCGCGGGTGAGCGGGCGGGCGAGCGCTGCTGGCCACTCCCGCTGTGGGACGAGTACCGCAAGCAGCTCGACAGCGAGTACGCGGACCTGAAGAACACCGGCGGCCGGCCCGCGGGCACGATCACCGCCGGCTGGTTCCTGAAGGAGTTCGTCGGCGACGTGCCTTGGGCGCACCTCGACATTGCGGGCACCGCGTACAGCGACAATCCGCGCCCGTACCACAGGAAGGGGTCGACCGGCGTGCCGACCCGACTGTTCATCGACTGGGTGAGGGCACGGTCCGGGCGGTGATGTTCCTTCGCAGCAGCGCGCCCCGGCGGTGGCCGGGGGGCGCATTCCTCGGGGTGACGATGGCCCTTGCGTGGGCCGGTGCGGCGGGCGCACAGGAGCCGCCGCCCACGCGGCCGGACTCGGTGGCCGTGGACACGACCGCCGTCGTCGGGGACTCGCTCGGCGTGGTGCCGGAGGGCGTCGCGGCCTCCGACACGCTCCCGCCCGTGGACGTGGTGCACCGCTTCCCTCGCGGTGCGGAGCCGTCCTGGCGGGCCGGCGTCTGGGAGTGGGACCGCGCCGCGATGCACGCGAGCGGCGCGATCACGCTCACGGACCTGCTCGAGCGGATCCCGGGTGTCCAGCGGCTGCGATACGGGCTCGATGCGACTCCGCAGGCGGTGAGCGCCTGGGCGGGAGCGGGAGGGCGCCTGGAGATCGTCCTCGACGGGTTCGCGCTGGACCCGCTCGATGCCGGGACGTTCGACCTCTCACGCTTCGAACTCGCCGCAGTCGAGCGCGTTCGCGTCGAACGCCGCGCGGGGCGCATCCGTATCGACATCGAAACGATCGCGCCGACTCAACCCCAGCCTTACTCGATCGTCGAGGCCGGGACCGGTCAGCCGGACAACGCGAAGATGTTCCGTGGCGCCTTCCAGGCTCCACGCGTGTTCGGCGGCCCGCTCTCGCTGGCGTTCGACCGCGTCGATTCCGACGGGCTCCGACGCGCGGAGCCGTCCCACACCCTCGGCACCTGGCTCAAGTGGGGGCGTGTCGTCGGTCCGACGGCGCTCCAGTTCGAGATGCGCCGCTCGAGCTTCAGCCGTCAGTTCGCGGACGTCGCGGCGGTGGATGGTTCCCGCCAGGACTGGATCCTCCGCGCCCGAGGCGCTCCGCTCGAGGGCGTCTCGACCGAGATGTTCTTCGGCTCCACCTCGATCGACGAGTCGGTCGGCGCGAGCGGGCGAATTCCGGGTGAGGACGCCGAGGAGCGGATCGTGATGTCGTCCGTCCAGGCCGGCGCCCGCGCAGCCATCCAGACGGACCGGAGCTGGAGCCAGGCGACGGTGCGGCTCCGGAGCCACGCGGCGCTCCCCATCGTCGAGACGGAGCTCGCCGGCGGTGCCAGGCCCTTCGGCCCGCTCGAGATGAGCGGTTCGCTCTCCTGGAGCGACTGGCGCAAAGGCGGCGGCGCCGCGGCGTACGGCGCACGCGCGGAGCTTGGCCCCTTCCTCGGGTTGCGACCCTTCGCCGAGTTCTCCGGTGGGCAGCGCGGCGTGCCGTTCCTGCTCGACGACGACGGCCTGCCCGTGCTCACCGAGCAGAACACGGTACGCGTGGGTGGCGAATTCCAGCGAGGCGGGCTGCAAGTGGGCGGCGCGTTCATCAGTGCGTCCGCGGACTCGGTCCCGGCGTACGGGCTACCCTACGACCGTGAGTTCGGGCTTTTCCCCGGCGGTGAAGTCAGGGGGTGGGAGGTGACCGGCCGGATCCCCCTCTTCTGGGAGCCCCTCTCCCTCGAGGGCTGGTACGCCCGCTGGACGGACGCGCCGGAGTGGATCTATCAGCCGAGCGAGAGCTGGCGCGCGGGCATCGTGTATTCGCACAGCCCACTCCCGAGCGGCAATCTGGACATCCTGGCGCGCATCGAGGGCCGGCACAGGGGCCCGATGGCCGTGCCGACCGGCGTCGCACAGACGACGGTCGTCCCGGGCAACACCGTCTTCGATTTCTACCTCCACCTCCGTATCATCTCCGTGTGGGCGTTCCTCCGCTGGGAGAACATGTTCCTGATCCCCGAGATCCATGACTTCCCGGACCGTAATTTCCCGCGCCAGCGGGTCTACTACGGCGTGAAGTGGGAGTTCTGGGACTGAGCGGGACAGCAGACGCCCTGGTGCACTCACCCCTCGATAGGAGGCATGCCGTGCGTCACAACGGTCGTCTATTGGTCTTCTGCATGCTGCTGGCGGCGTGCTCGAACGCGCCCCAGACGGATGACGGGCCTGCTCGAGCCGTGGACGCGAGGCAGCGCGACAGTGCGATCGGCGCCTCCGGCCTGCCGGGGGCGAAAGGGGTGACTCGCGCGCTCGAAGCCAGCGACGCGGCGGCTGCCCGGGGTGCAGCCCTGGATTCCGTGTTGCGTTAGGCCCACCGCCCGGGGGTTGTTTGGCATGGCCGTATTCACCGAGGTCCTGGCCGTCGCACGCGATGCTCGCGGGAGCGTCGTCGAGCCGCTCGGCGGGGATGCGATCGCTGCGCAGCAGAACGTGCACGTGGTGTGGACGGAGCCCGGGTGCGTCCGTGGAAACCACTATCATGAGCGGGGTACCGAGGTCATGACCGTGTGGGGTCCGGCGCTCGTGCGGCTGCGGGAGGCGGGCGTGGTCCGGGACGTCGAGGTTCCGGGCGAGGCGGTCTTCCGGTTCGTGATCCCGCCGGGCGTGGCGCACGCGGTGCTGAACACGGGCGCCGCGCCCAATCTGATCGTGGCGTTCAACACCGTCGCGCATGATCCTGCGGCCGCGGACGTGGTGCCGGACATTCTGATCGAGGCGTGAGCCGGCGCGCGGTTGCAACGCGTCGTCGTCAACGCGGGAATCTCCGTTGCCCCCGGCGTGGCGCGGCACCCACCGCGCGGGGCCGATCCCGCGTTGACCGGCACGTGCGGCGGCGGTAGCTTACGCCGGCTCAGCGGAGGCGCGATGATTCGAAGCATGACGGGGTTCGGCACGGCGGAGCGCGAAACGGCCGCCGGTCGCATCCGGGTCGAGATCAAGACCGTCAACCACGACACCTTCCGTGCGAGTTTCCGGCTGCCGTCCTCGCTCGAGATGGCCGAGGCGCAGATCCGGGACTGGCTGCGCCCGCACGTGCAGCGTGGGCAGATCCACTACTCGCTGAGACTCGAGCCGGTCGAGGTCGCCGCAGGGACGACGCTGCGGCTCGACGAGGAGCGGGTGCGTGAGTACCTCGGCCTCCTCGGAGCGCTGAAGGAGCGCTTCGGCCTGCCCGGCGACGTCGACGTGGCGATGCTGAGCCGGTATCACGACATCATCATCCGGGACGACGAGGACGACGCTCCGGAGATCGACCTCGAAGCCGTGCGGGAGGCGACGGAGGAGGCGGCCCGCGCCCTCGTCGCCATGCGCGAAGAGGAAGGGCGCCGGCTGGAGGCGGACCTCCAGGAGCGGCTCGAGGCGATCGAGGACGCGCTCGCGGTGATCGAGGAGCGGGCGCCCGCGCGTCTCGTCGAGGAGCGCGACCGGCTCCGGGCCGCGGTCGCGGAACTGGCGGAAGGCGTCGCCGTGGACGAGGAGCGGCTGGCGCGGGAGATCGCCTACCTGGCCGAGAAGTGGGACATCAGCGAGGAACTGGTCCGACTCCGCTCCCACATCGCCCTCTTCCGAGAGACGCTGGCGCTCGATGCGGCGGAGCCGGTCGGCAAGCGGCTCCGCTTCGTGAGCCAGGAAATGCTGCGCGAGGCGAACACGATCGGTTCGAAGGCCAACGACGTGACGATCCAGCACCGGGTGATTGCGATCAAGAACGAGATCGATCGGCTGCGCGAGCAGATCGAGAACGTGGAGTGAGTAGGTGCTGGGACGACCGTTTCCGTTGGTGATCGCCGCGCCGAGCGGCGCCGGCAAGACGAGCCTGGCCCGTGCGCTGGTCGAGCGTCGTCAGGACGTCATCTTCTCGATCTCGGCCACGACCCGGCCACGCCGGGAATACGAGGTCGATGGCAAAGACTACTTCTTCGTCGACGACGCCGAGTTCGACCGGATGATCGAGACGGGGGAACTCCTCGAGTGGGCGACGGTCCACGGCCGCCGTTACGGCACGCCGCGGGAGGGCGTCGCCCGGGGGCTCGAAAAGGGGCGCGTCGTCGTGCTGGACATCGACATCCAGGGCGCGCGCCAGGTGCGGGAGCTCTTCCCGGAAGCGGTGCTGGTCTTCATCCTGCCCCCGTCGGCGGGTGAATTGGAGCGACGGCTCGCGGGGCGCGGCAGCGAAGAGCGGGAGGAAGTGGACCGCCGGCTCGCCGGCGCGCGCAAGGAACTGCCGCTGGCCGTCAGTTTCGATTATGTTGTGGTCAACGACGACTTCGAGCGCGCGGTCCGGGCGCTCGAGTCGATCGTCACCGCGGAGCGGCATCGCCGGCCGCGCATGGTCGATCTGGAGCACGAGCTCGCGCGCCTGGACGCGGAGCTCGGACGGATCCTGGAGAGGAGGGGTTGAATGCAGGTCTTCACGCCTAGCGAGATCGCGAAGCACGCCGGGAGCAAGTACCTGGGCGTGCTCGTCGCCGCGCGGTACGCGCGCGAGCTGAACGCGCTCCCCGCGGAGGCCGTGCCCGAAGGGCTCGAGAAGAAGCTGACGACGCGCGCGGCCGAGGCGCTGGTCGCGGGGAACATCGAGTTCCGTCTGATCAAGCGGCGCAAGACGTCGGTCTAGCGCGCGATGGGCGGAGCGTTGGCGCCGCGGCGTCCGTGGAAGGGGCGCCGGGTCGTGCTCGGGGTCACGGGCGGGATCGCCGCGTACAAGGCGGCGCAGTTGGCCCGTGACCTGACGCAGCTCGGCGCGACGGTCGACGTGGTGTTCACCCGCTCGGCCCATTCCTTCGTCGGACCGGTCACGTTCGAGGCGCTGACCGGACGGCCCGTGCGGGACGACATCCTCGCGCCGGGCCACGCACTCGAGCACATCCGCCTGGCGCGCGAGGCCGATGTCGTCTGCGTTGCGCCGGCCACTGCCGACTTCCTTGCCCGCGCCGCCCAGGGCCGCTCGGACGACCTCCTCACCGCCATCCTCCTCGCCACCCGCGCGCCGGTCCTGCTCTGTCCGGCGATGAACGACGGGATGTGGGCGCACCCCCAGACCCAGGCGAACGCCCGGCACGTACACGAGGCGTTCGGCTACGAGATCGTGGGCCCCGCGACGGGTCCGCTCGCGTTCGGTGAAGGGGAGGGCGCGGGGCGGATGGAGG
This sequence comes from uncultured Gemmatimonadaceae bacterium, assembly GCA_964410055.1. Taxonomy (GTDB): domain Bacteria; phylum Gemmatimonadota; class Gemmatimonadetes; order Longimicrobiales; family RSA9; genus CALBZE01. The sequence continues at coordinate 32,445 of CAYPGK010000031.1, forward strand.
AGCCGTCCACGATCGTCGAGCACATCGGCAGGGCGCTCGAGGGAGAGACGCCTTTCCGGGGCCAGACCGTCGTGGTCACGGCCGGGCCGACCAGGGAGGCGGTCGATCCCGTTCGCGTGCTCACCAACCGTTCGTCCGGCCGGATGGGTTTCGCGCTTGCGCAGGCTGCGTGGCGGCGTGGGGCGGACGTGATCCTGATCGCAGGGCCGACGAGCGTCGCGCCCCCGCCGGGCCCGCGGCTCCAGCGCATCGAGACGGCCGAGGAGATGCTCGCGGCCGTGCGCGAGGCGATCCCCGAGGCCGACGCCCTGATCATGTCCGCCGCGGTCGCCGACTTCCGCCCCGCACGCCCGGCAGGAGAGAAGATCAAGAAGGACCAGGCGCCGGACGTGATCGAGCTGGAGCCCGCGCCGGACGTCCTTCGCGCCTCGCGCGACTCCCGGCCCGAAGGGATGGTCACCGTCGGCTTCGCGCTCGAGACAGAGCGTGCGCGCGAAAACGCGCGTCGAAAGCTGCAGTCGAAGGCGCTCGACCTGATCGTGCTGAACGAGGCCGGCGCGCCCGGCGCGGGCTTCGAGGTCGAGACCAATCGCGTCGTACTGATCGATGCGCAGAGCGGGGAGGAGGAGCTCCCCCTCATGTCGAAGGACGACGTCGCCGAGGCGATCCTGGACCGGATCGCGCCGATGCTGGAACGCCGGCCGTGATCGTGGATCCGGACCTCCTCGCCCGTTACCTCCGGCAGCGCCGCGATCTCGGCGAGCGGGAGGTGTTCTTCGATGAGTTGACCGCCGCGGAGGTCCTCGCGGCGATCCGGACGATCGCGGTGGGCGGTCAGGCTCCGGCGGGGCTCCGTGCCCCTGCCGAGCAAGCGGCGTCCGTGGGGGCGGCGGCGACCGGCGCGGCGGAGGCGTCGGCTGGCGTGAGATCCGTCGGTGAGGCGGTGTCTGAGGCGCGGCTCGCCTCTGTCGAGAGTACCGTCGCCATGCCACCTGAGGCGCCGCTCGACTCCAGTGGGGACGCCGCCGGCGCTCTGCGCGTCCTTGCCGCGGAGGCCGCCGGATGCACCCTCTGCCGGCTCCACGCCGGGCGCACCACCGTGGTCTTCGGAGAGGGGAACCCGCAGGCGGAGGTGGTGGTGGTCGGCGAGGCGCCCGGCTTCGAGGAGGACCGGACCGGCCGCCCGTTCGTGGGCGCGGCCGGAAAACTCCTCGACCTGATGCTCCTCAGCATCGGCTTTCCGCGGGAGTCCGTCTACATCTGCAACGTCCTCAAGTGCCGCCCGCCGAACAACCGCGACCCGCAGCGGGACGAGGTCGAGGCGTGTACTGGCTACCTACGCCGGCAGCTCGATCTGATCGCGCCGCGCGCACTCCTGGCGGTGGGGAAGTTCGCCGCCCAGACGCTTACCGGTAGCGACGCCAGCATCGGCCGCCTCCGCGGCCGCGTGCACGAGTACATGGGCGTTCCGGTCATCGCCACGTACCACCCGGCCTTCCTGCTCCGCAGTCCACAGTGGACCCGGGCGGCGTGGCAGGATCTCCAGTTCCTCCGGGAAGTCCTGGACGGGGCGGCTCGCTAGCGAACCCGGCGTCCGGGTGCCCACCGACGTACGGTTCCGCACCGGACGATCGGCGCGCTCGCCGGGCACCCCGACGGCGCCTCCACCCGGGGTTGACGGGGTGGTGGCGAGGGCGCACCTTCCACCGGACCGAGCGGGCGGCGGTCTCCCGCGCCGCCCGACTCCGGGGGTGGGCGGTCGTACGGAGCACCCGCGGCGCGCGCCCCTGGCGCGGCCGGGCCGCCCACGAATCGACCCCGGGCGGTGCCCGGGTTTCAGTCGCATTCCTAGAGATTCCACGACCACAATGGAGCCGAGCAGTCGATGAACAGGCGTGACGTCCGCGAGTCGGGCGGCGTGGCGACCGTGCCTGCGGCGGATCGCCAGCCGCCGTACGCGCCTGAGGCGGAGATCGCCGTCCTCGGTGGTATGCTCATCGATGCCGACGCGGTCACGAAGGCGATCGAGATCGTCGACGACTCGATGTTCTATCGCGAGGCGAACCGCCGCATCTTCCGGGCGATGGCCCGTCTGTTCCAGCAGGGACAGGTCGTCGACCCGGTCACGGTCAGCGAGGAGCTGAAGCAGTCCGACGAACTGGAAGCCGCCGGCGGGATGGCGTACCTGGCGGAGCTGCTGGACGCGGTCCCGACGGCGGCGAACCTGGAGTACCACGCGCGGATCGTGCGCGAGCGCGCGCTGCTGCGCCGGCTGATCGACGCGTCGTCGCAGATCATCCGGGACTCGTACGAAATCGGCGACCGGACGGTCGAGCAGGTCCTCGACGAAGCGGAGCAGCGGATCTTCCAGGTCGCGCAGTCGCACGAGCGCGAGGGGTTCGTCTGGATCAAGAAGATCCTCTATCCGACCTTCGAGCGGATCGAACAGCTCCAGGCCGCGCAGGGCGGGATCACCGGCGTGCCGAGCGGCTTCCACGACCTCGACGAGATGACCGGCGGCTTCCAGGCCGGCGACCTGGTGATCCTGGCCGCGCGGCCGAGCATGGGGAAGACGTCGATCGTCGTCGGAATGGCGCTGCACGCGGCCATCGCCAAGCAGATCCCGGTCGCGATCTTCTCGCTCGAGATGTCGAAGGAGCAGATCGTCCAGCGCATGCTGTGCCACGAGGGGATCGTCGACCTCGGCCGGCTGCTCCGCGGGCGCCTCTCCGACGACGACTACGTGCGCCTCGCGCAGGCTGCCGCACACCTGAACACCGCGCCGATCTGGATCGACGACACCGGCTCGCTCAGCGTCATGGAGATGCGGGCGAAGGCACGTCGTCTCAAGGCCGACCAGCCGAATCTGGGGCTAATCGTCCTCGACTACATCCAGCTCATGGGCGCGGGGAGCGGGAACGCGGAGAACCGGCAGCAGGAGGTCAGCCAGATCAGCCGCGGGATCAAGACGCTGGCCAAGGAACTGGGCGTGCCGATCATCGCGCTCTCCCAGCTCTCGCGCGCGCCCGAGCAGCGCACCGACCACCGCCCGCAGCTCTCCGACCTGCGCGAATCCGGCGCCCTCGAGCAGGACGCCGACCTGGTCATGTTCCTCTACCGACCCGAACGCTACATGACGCCTCAGGAGGCGGAGGAGAAAGGCGTCGTGGGAAAGTCGGAGCTCATCATCGCCAAGCAGCGCAACGGCCCGACGGGGATCGTAGAGCTCTTCTTCCGCAAGGAAAGCACGAGGTTTGAGAATTTTACGTCGCGGGAGGGGCCGTAGGGGGGAAGGCAGGTCTTGGGTATCAGGAGTCAGGTATCAGGAGTCAGGTATCAGGAGTCAGGTATCAGGAGTCGGCGGTTATTGGACATTGAATCGCCCCGGGTTTGCCGGAGACTCCAACCTTTGAGAGATTGGGGTCATG
>CAYPGK010000032.1:0-29576 GCA_964410055.1 uncultured Gemmatimonadaceae bacterium
CCTCGATCCAGATCGTGCCGTTGCGGCCGTTGCGCGTCGGCGCGACGCAGTCGAAGAGGTCGACGCCGCGGCGGATCCCCTCGATCAGGTCGTCGGGATAGCCCACACCCATCAGGTACCGCGGGGCGCCGGCCGGGAGTTCCGGCTCGAGCACCTCGAGCATCTCGTACATGACGGGCTTCGGCTCGCCGACCGAAAGCCCGCCGATCGCCCAGCCGCGCCAGTCACCGATCTCGCGGATCCGCGCGACGGCGTCCCTGCGCAGCTCCGCGAACATCCCGCCCTGCACGATCGGGAGCAGCGTCTGCTCGGGGCCGCCCTCCGCCTCCAGCTCGGCGAAGCGCGCGCGGCAGCGCTCGAGCCAGCGCAACGTCCGCTCGTGCGCGACCGTCGCCGCCTGCAGGTCCGCGTCGCCCGGCGGGACCTGGTCGAACGCCATGATCACGTCCGCGCCCAGCGCCCGCTGGATCTCCATCACGCGCTCGGGCGTGAACAGGTGCCGCGTGCCGTCGATGTGGCTCTGGAAGACGACGCCTTCCTCGCGCACCTCGTTGATGTCCGCCAGACTGAAGACCTGGAAGCCGCCCGAGTCCGTCAGGACCGGCCGCTTCCAGTTCATGAAGCCGTGCAGTCCGCCCATCTCGCGCACGACCTCGTGTCCCGGACGCAGGAACAGGTGGTACGTGTTGCCGAGGATGATCTCGGCGCCCAGCGCCTCCAGCTCCTCCGGCGAGAGCGTCTTCACCGTCGCTTGCGTACCGACGGGCATGAACGCCGGCGTGTGCACGATGCCGTGCGGGAGTCGGAACACGCCCGCGCGAGCCGCACCCGCCGTGCGGATCAAATCGAACTCGAACATCCGTGGTCCTGGGTCACGGCCAGGAATTTAAGCGAAAATCGAATGGCCGCCACCCGCGTCGGGCTCAGATGACCGCCATGGCATCGCCGTAGGAATAGAAGCGATACCCTTCCTCGATCGCGATCCGGTACGCACGCATCACGTTCTCGTAGCCGCCGAACGCGGCGACGAGCATGAGCAGCGTGGAGCGCGGCAGGTGGAAGTTCGTGATCAGGCGGTCTACGGCCTTGAAGCGGTAGGGCGGGCGGATGAAGATGTCGGTCCACCCGCTGCCGGCGTGGATCCGTCCGTCCTCGTCCGCGACCGTCTCGAGCGTGCGGACGACGGTGGTGCCGACGGCCCAGATGCGCCCGCCGGCGGCTCGTGTGGCGTTCAACGCCTGGGCGGCGTCGGCCGACACCGCGTAGCGCTCGGCGTGCATCGGGTGGGCGTCCGGGTCCTCGACCTCGACCGGCCGGAACGTGCCGATCCCGACGTGGAGGACGAGGCGCACGATGTGGACGCCCTTCGCCTCGAGCGCATCGAGGAGCGCCTGCGTGAAGTGGAGCCCGGCCGTCGGCGCGGCGACGGAGCCGGCCTCGCGAGCGAAGACGGTCTGGTACCGCTCCGCGTCCTCGGGGCCGGCCTCTCGCTCCATGTACGGCGGGAGCGGGATGCGGCCGTAGCGTTCGAGGGCGACGTCGACGGGGAGCGGCGTCACGAGCCGGACGATCCGGCCGCCGTCCGGCGTCGAGTCCACGATCTCGACGCTCAACTCCTCGGCGATTGTGACCTCGCGGCCCGGCTTCAGCTTGCTGCCCGGCCGGACGATCGCCTCCCAGAGGCCATCCGAGTCATCGATCGGGCGGAGGAGCAGGACCTCGGCCGCCGCGCCGGTCGGCTTGCGCCCGACGAGGCGGGCCGGGAAGACGCGCGTCTCGTTCAGCACGAGTGCGTCGCCCGCGGGGATGAGTGCGGCCAGGTCCCGGAAGATGCGGTGGTCGACCGAGCCATCGGCGCGATGCAGCACCAGGAGCCGGCTCTCGTCGCGCCGCTGGTGGGGGTACCGCGCGATCCGACCCTGCGGGAGCGCGTAGTCGAACGCGGAGGTGGGGTATCGCTCAGGCGCCCGGCTCACCGACGCGCTCGCCCTCCTCGATCAGCTCCCGCACCTCGCGCACCCGGTCGAGGTGGACCCAGAGCTCGCCGGCGCCGTCCGCGCTCGGCTTCCAGGTCGCGACGTAGGTGAGCACGAGCCGCTCGAGCGGGTGCGTCGACGGCAGGTCCCGTCGCGCGAAGCGGTGGCACAGTGAGCCGAGGTCGATTTCGAAGTTCGTTTCCAGGCGACGGAGCGCACCGAATCGCTCGAGTGTCTCCAGCTCCCCCGCCTCCTTCAGCGCGCCCGCCATGCGACGGTGCGAATTTCCATGCTCTGCGAAGCGCTCGGCGAGGAGCCGGCAGTCCTCCGCGCTCAGACAAACGACGTTCACATCACCCCTCGAACAAGCTCTGCTGCGACTCCGGCTCCTTCATTCGCTCGGCCGGCAGGGCGTAGCCGAAACGCTCGAACGCACGGTTCGTTGCGACTCGCCCGCGCGGCGTGCGCATCAGGAATCCGTTCTGGATGAGGAACGGCTCGTACACCTCCTCGAGCGTCCCCGCATCCTCGCCCACCGCGACCGCCAGCGTGTTCAGCCCCACGGGCCCTCCATCGAAATGCTCGATCAGCGCCTTGATCACGCGGCCGTCCATCTCGTCCAGCCCGTACTCGTCGACGTCGAGCATCTGCAACGCCTCGTCCGCGACCGCTTTCGTGATCGCACCATCCGCCCGCACCTGCGCGTAATCGCGTACTCGGCGCAGCAGCCGGTTCGCCACACGAGGCGTGCCGCGCGAGCGGCGCGCGATCTCACGCGCGCCCTCCGGATCGCATGCCACCTGGAGGATCTCGGCGCTCCTCTCGATGATGAACGCCAGCTCTGCCGTGTCGTAGTAGTTCAGCCGCTGGATGATGCCGAACCGCGCCCGCATCGGCGGCGTGAGCAGCCCGAAACGGGTCGTCGCGCCGACCAGCGTGAAACGCTCGACCGGCATCGTGACCGACTGCGCCCTCGGACCCTCGGAGAGGCGGATGTCGATCTTGTAGTCCTCCATCGCCGGGTAGAGGAACTCCTCGATGATCGGACGCAGGCGGTGGATCTCGTCGATGAAGAGGATGTCCCCTTCCCGCAGGTTCGTCAGGATACCGACCAGGTCGCCCGGCTTCTCCAGGACCGGGCCCGACGTGGTCTTGATGTTCACCCCGAGCTCGCGGGCCATCAGCATGGCGAGCGTCGTCTTCCCCAGCCCCGGCGGTCCGTGGAACAGCGTGTGGTCCAGCGGCTCGCGCCGCGCCAGCGCGGCATCGATCGCGATCTTCAGGCTCTCCTTCACCTTCGGCTGGCCGACGAACTCCGCCAGCCGCTGCGGCCTCAGGGAAAGCTCGACCGCGCTCTCGTCCGTCAATACCTCGGGGGTCGTGATCTCGGATCGCATGTGCTGCCCGCGAAGAGGGTTGCCATACCCGCAAGCGCCGCCCCGCCCCTCACTGCGGCCGGATGCAGCGCCGGATTTCGGTTGCCTGCTGGTACCCCGGCGGCCCCGAAACTTTCCCGAAGCACACCGCCGAATCGATGCGGCGAACACCGCTGTGGAAGGTAACCCGGTGAACCCGGAGCGGCCAGTTTTTCAGCATCGCCGCGAATCATTGGGTGCGGCCGGAATTCACCCGAGGGGGAATGCCCGGAAAGGTCTGCGGGAAGGCAGCGTCCTCGATGGATCCGGGGTGCGGGCGGTGGTCCCCCGGCGCGATCGCGGGATCACGCGTCGCGGTCGCGACCAGCCGAGATCGGCTCGCCGACGGGCGCGGCGGCCCTACGCCACGCCGCGACGTCGGGGGAGCGGCCGACATCGCCGATACCGTGAACTTTGTTCCGGGTTCGCGCACGGTGTTCCGAGCGGATCGCCCAGAAATGTCGTCCGCACGCGCGGCAGAATCGGCGTCCGAGCCGGGGGAAAATCCTGGAGAGGAAAGCGATCTCCGACGGCCTATCGTATGGTTTATCCGTGTCTTTCGAGCCGCAGAACCAGCAGCGGTTCGCCCTCATTGCAGAGCGCCTCCAGAAACCTTTAACATTCCGACGACGCGGCGTATGTGGCATCCACCGTGCCGGAGTACGGCGGCGCGTGCGAATCGGGAGCCAAAAGGGCATCCGGTTGGACAGGTATGGCGCCGTACACGAACACGACACACGGGGGTCGCCCCTGGCCGCTCGGCGCGCATTACTCGGGGGCATATCGTGGCCCCTCGATGGGAATTTCGCATGCGGCCGTGGCCCTTCGAGGGGCGTCACAAGAGCCCGGCGTCGTACGTCGTATGCAACGGCAACGGGCCGCGGCGCGGCAGCAGCGAACAATCCTGCGACGGCCTGTGTAAGATCGGCTATAGACCCCACCGATGGGAGGCGACATGTCTCGCATATCCATGACCCTGCCGTACAAGTTGATCCGCCTCGGCCTGATCGCGGCCGTTACCTTGACGCCGCTCGCGTGCGGCGGCAAGCGCGTCTCACGCATTGACCCGTCTTCGGTCACCGATCTCTCGGGGCGGTGGAACGACACGGACTCGCGCCTGGTCGCGAACACGCTGATCGAGCAGAGCCTGTCGGCCCCATGGGCGCGGCTCTACTCGCAGACGCATGGTGGCGAGAGGCCGGCCGTGATCGTGGGTGACTTCCGCAACCGGACGATGGAGCACATCCCGGTCGGAACCTTCATCCGGGATCTGGAGCGTGCGTTCGTGAACTCCGGTGCGGTCCGTGTGGTCGCGAGTGCGGACGAGCGGCAGGACCTCAGGGCGGAGCGCGAGGACCAGCAAGAGCACGCGCGCGCCGACACGCGCGCCAGGCTCGGCCAGGAGCTGGGCGCCAAGTACATGCTCCAGGGCGAGCTCCAGGCAATCGAGGACCAGGAGGGGCGGGAGCGAGTCGTCTTCTACCAGGTCGATGCGACGCTGGTCGACCTCGAGACCAACGAGAAGGTCTGGGTCGGACAGCACAAGATCAAGAAGTACATCGAGCGGAGCCGACTCGGCTGGTAGCCGGGCACTCGTCCCCTGATTCTTCTGTCCGGGAGGTCCCATGTCCCGTCGAATGCTGGCGGTCTCGCTCGTGGCGCTGGCCGCGTGCGCGCCCAAGCGGATCCACGAAGAACCGATCCTGGAGAACGGCGACCGTGTGCCGAGTTCGGACGCCGTGGTCGCGGTGGTGCAGAACCAGGCGGCCGTCGATCAGGCGAACCAGATGGATCGCCGCGATCAGATCGCGGCCGATGCGCTCGCGAGCTGCGCGCCGGAGCAGTGCCGTGCGGTCACCCGGGGCGAGCTGGCGCTCGGGTTGAACGAGCTGCAGGTCATGGCGGCGACGCGCACCACGCCCGAGGCGTGGTCGGTGCGGCGTTCCGGCGCTGCGACGGTGATGGTCCCGCGCTCCCTCGCGCACGCCCCGCGCGATGCGATGGGCGAGATCGCGATGGTCCAGCTCCGCGACGATCGCGTCGCCTCCTACAGCTACCGGGAGGCTCAGGGCGTGCGGCTCGTCGCCGAGCCGGAGGATGCGACCACCGAAGGCCGGGCGGCCGCACTGGCGGAGATGCTGCTCCGCGAAGGCGATGACCTGGCCGCGCGCGGCGACCTGGACGGCGCACTCGATCGTTACGACCGTGCGAGCGTGCTGCACGCCGACCCGATGATCGACTATCGCATCGCCACCATCCTGGACCGGCAGCTGCGCCCGATCGAGGCGTTGATGCGCTACCAGCTCTTCCTCCACCAGATGGAGCTGGAGCGGATCGATGCGGTCGGCGATGCGTACGCGAAGATCGCCTCCGCGATGGCCCATGCCCGGGAGCGGATCATCGTGCTGGAGCGGCACAGCCGCTGACCGATGCACGGCCCGGCATTACGTAGCGCCGGCCGTCGCCTCCTCCTCCTCGCGGCGCTCGCCGCCTTCGTGGGGTCGGGGTGCGCCGGGCTGTTCTCCCGATACGACGTCGCGCCGAACGGGCTGCGCCGAAGCGACGACCTACTGCGGCAGGATCTGGCCCTGGGTCGCGCCGACTCGGCGTTCGCCCGTCTCGTCGGCGCGGGCGTGGGCGCGCCGGAGGATGACCTGCTCCGTGCGCTCTACACCGGGATCCTGGCTCATTACGCCGGAGCGTACGATTCGAGCAACGCCGCGCTCCAGCAGGCCGCCGACCTGGCGGAGGACCGCTACACGAAACGGGTCTCGAGGGCCGCGCTATCGCTGATCACCAGCGACAACGTCCTCCCGTACGAGCCCGGCTGGACCGAACGGCTGCTGATCCACTATTACGGCGCGCTGAACCATCTCCTGCAGGGTGACCGGGAAGGGGCCGCCGTCGAGGCGCGTCGGCTGGCGTTCCTCCTCGAACGCGAGGCCGAGCGCGAACCCGACCAGCGGACCACCCCGCTCCTGGCCGCCCTGCGCTTCTTTTCCGGGGTGGTGTTCGAGGCCGCGGGCGAGTGGAACGACGCCGACGTCGCGTACCGCAACGCGTATCGCCTCCTCGGGCGTGGAGACTCGGTGCCGGCTCCGCCGGATTCGCTCGGCACGGTCGTCGTCGTCGTCGAACAGGGATTCGTCGCACACCGGGTCGAACAGTCGATCCTGGCGCCGCTGCATCCGATCGAGGTGGCGTGGCTCACCGGGAGCAGCGGCGAGGAGCGGGCGATTGCCGCGGCCGAGATCGCCGCGCGGATCGTGGCCTCGATACTGGCGCGGGAGCACGAGCACCCGTACTACGACCGCCGGCCGCCCCAGGTCCGCATCGGCCTTCCGCCGGACCACTACTTCGACCGGCTGTGCGAGGAGGCAGAGGCCGATCGGAAGGCCAGGAACGGGGACGACCGGAACGGCGGGGACCGAAAGGCGCGCAAGGCGCCGAATTGCGCGGCGCGGGACGAAAATCCCTACTTGCTCCGCATCGCGTGGCCGGCGTTCCGGCTGGATCGCGAGCCCGTCACCGGGATCCGCATCGTCGCGGCCGACACCGTCGCGCCGCTGGCGTACCGCGCGAACGTCTCGGACGCCGTGATCCGCGACTTCAGCGCAGAGCGCTCGCTGCTGGTGGCGCGGACCATTGCCCGCGCCGTCTCGAAGATGGCGCTCACGAAGGGGATCGAGAGGAACGTCGGCGGGGACGACGACGCCTGGATCGGCCGCGTCCTCGGCGCGGTCACGAACATCGGGACCGCGCTCCTCGAACAAGCGGACACGCGCTCCTGGCTGCTCCTCCCCGGGCGGATCGGGATCGCGCGGCTGCACCTGCCTGCGGGCACGCACGACATCGAGGTCGAGGTCCCGGCCGGCGGCCAGCGACGGCGCATCGAGGCGGGCCAGGCCGCGGTGCGGCCCGGCGGGGTCGTCGTCCTGCCGGTCCGGGTCTGGCACTGAAGCGGGCCGCGGCGGGACCTGAAATTGCAACCTGGCGCGAAGATCGCGACTTCACGAGGTCGGTCGCCGGTGCCCGGGGCCGATCCACAAATGCGGGAGCAAACATGAGCCGTCTCACGAGCATCATCCTCGCCCTCGGGCTCCTTGCCGCATCCACCGTGCACGCCCAGGTCACGGACACGGCGACGGCCGTGGCCGACTCTACGAGCACCTTCGCGCGATCCTACTGGACGTTCGGTGGGCTCTACTACGCCGACAACACCGACTACGAGCTCATGGTGGCCGGCGGCCAGGCATGGCCTCTCGGCAAGAACGGCGGCTGGACGATCCGGGCGGGGCTCGGGACCGGGTTCACCTTCTATGGCATCAACGACACCGGTTTCGTGCTTGGTCCGCAGTTCGCGCTCGAGAGGGTGCTCACGGGCGACCGCATCGAAATCAGCCGCGGACAGCCGCTCGAGCTGTACGCTCTCGTCGGAGGTGCAGCCTATTCGGGGTGGAACCTGAAGGAAACCGCGGACGGCCGGGCCTGGGTACCCGCCGCCACCGCGGGCGTCGGGCTCCGCTTCCGCGCCAAGGCCTCCTCAGACCCGATGGTGACGCTCGAGCTCTACTATGAAGAGCGGCTCGCGGATTTCGAACCGCGCCTCTTCATCCGCTTCGACTACATGCACCCCCGGGGCCGGGGCGCTAACTGACCCGCGCCAGCGCTGCCTTGATCAGCTCCGGCCCCGAGAGACCCGGTTGGTCGTCGAGCGCACGGCGCACGGCGGCCGTGGCCTGGGCCGTCGAATAGCCGAGCGCGACGAGCGCGCCGACCGCCTCTTCCGCCGCCCGCCCCTCGGGGCGCGCCGCAGCTGCGGCGACGGCGAGGTCGTCGAGCTTGTCGGCCAGCTCGAGCGCGAGCCGTTCGGCCTTCTTCACCCCGAGCCCCGGCACCTGCCGCAGCGTCGCGATGTCCTTCTCGACGATGGCCCGTACCAGGCGGTCCGGCGCGAGCGTCGAGAGCATGTTGAGCGCGAGACGCGGGCCTACGCCTGAGGCGGTCAGCAGCCGACCGAACAGCTCGCGCTCCCGTCCTTCCAGGAAGCCGAACAGCGTCGCCACGTCCTCGCGTACCAGGTAGTACGTCCGGAGCTCGACCTCCTCGCCCTCCCTGGGGAGCCGCTCGTAGACGCTCAGCGGGATCTCGATCTGGTAGCCGACCCCGCCCGGCGTCATCACCTCGACCACGCCCATTTCGCGCGCGAGGAGTACTCCCCGGATCCTGCTGATCATTCGAGTGGTCGCCTCCTTCCCAGCATCGTCGCACTGAACCGCATCGGCTCCCGCACGGCGGCAAGCGTGCCCGCGTAGCAGTGCGTGAGCGCCACCGCGACCCCGTCCGCAGCGTCGGAAGGCCGGGGCGGCGATTTCAATCGCAGCAGGCGCTGCACCATGAACTGCACCTGTTCCTTCGTCGCTCGGCCGGTCCCGACGATGGCGTTCTTCACCTCGGAGGGCGAATACTCGGCCACGGGCAGGTCACGCAGCGTGGCGGCGAGCAGGATCGCGCCTCGCGCGTGGCCCAGCACGACCGTCGTCCGGACGTTCTTTCCGTAGAAAATCCCCTCCACCGCAACCAGGTCCGGCGAGTGCCGGCCGATGACCTCGACGATCCCGTCGTAGATCTCGCGCAGCCGCTGCGGCAGCTCGGCTCGGGCGTCCGTGCGGATCACGCCGCACTCCACCAGCGAAACGGCGCCGTCGCCCCCCCGGGCGACGACGCCGTAGCCGGTCGTGGCGGTCCCAGGATCGACGCCGAGGACGATCATCCGCGCGCCGCCTCGGCGATCGCGGCGTCGTCGATGTCGGCGTTCGTGTAGACCTTCTGGACGTCGTCCAGATCGTCGAGCACGTCGAGAAGCTTGAGCAGACGCTTCGCGTCCTCGCCCTCGACCGCGACCGTCGCAGAGGGCACCATCGCCAGCTCCGCCTCCTCGATCGCGATCCCCTGCTCCTTGAGCGCTCCCTGGACCGCGTGGAACGAAGCGACGTCCGTCGAAATCACGAAGGTGTCGTCCTCACGCTGCATGTCTTCCGCACCTGCGTCCAGTGCGGCCAGCATGAGCGACTCCTCGTCGTGGCGCTCCGCGTCGACGTAGATCTGTCCCTTCCGGCTGAACTGCCACGCCACCGAGCCCGTCGTGCCCAGGCTGCCGCCGTTGCGGCTCAGTGCATGACGGATCTCGGCAACCGTCCGGTTCGCGTTGTCCGTCAGCGTCTCGATGTAGAGCGCTACACCACCGGGCGCGTACCCTTCGTACGTGATCTCCTCGTAGTCGACGCCTTCGAGCTCGCCCGTCCCTCGCTTGATGGCCCGCTCGATGTTGTCCTGCGGCATGTTCGAGGCCTTGGCCGTCTCGATCGCCAGGCGAAGGCGCGGATTGAAATTGGGGTCCCCGCCACCCTCGCGCGCCGCGACCGTGATCTCCCGAATCAGGCGCGTGAACATCTTGCCGCGCTTGGCGTCGTTGGCTGCCTTCTTCCTCTTGATCTGCGCCCATTTGCTATGTCCCGCCACGGGCGCCTCCTTGCGTTACTGGACCGAGATGTTCCTGTACGGCAACGATTTGCGCCGATTCCTAGCACGAGGAATATAACCATCGCCCCCTTTGCGAGCAACGTAGCGGGCCACGGGTACGGCCGTCACGAGTGCGCGGGTCGGCTCCGGTTGACGACCAGGACCGGTCCCGGCGCAGCGCGCAGGACGGAACGGGTGATGCTCCCGATGATCGCCTCGCCGCCCGGCCCGGCCGCGCGGCCCGCCATGATGATCAGGTCGGCATCGAAGCGCCGCGCCGCCGAGAGGATCTCGCGGACCGGATCGCCGACGACGACTTCGATGCCGACGTCGCCTTCCCCGAAACCGGCGTTCTCGAGTTTGCGCCGCAGCCACGCGGCGCCCCTGTCGACGATGTCACGCTCGATGTTCGCCCTGTGCTCGGGCGCGGCGACCATGCGGAGCCGCTCCAGCCCGGCGGGATCGAGTGGATAGAGCGCGAGGATCTCGGCATCGAAGCGCTCGGCGCAGAATCGACCCCACCCGAGCGCTTCGCCGAGGAGCGCGGATTCCTCGATGGGGAGCAGGATCCGGCGCGGCCGCGAGGGGCGGAGCCGGCGCGAGAGGAGGACGGGGACCGGCGCCGCCCGGGTGAGCCAGTCGGCGGTCGTGCCGAGCACGTCAGCCCGTCGGCCGTGATGCCCGAATTCGCCGACGACGATCAGGTCGGCGCGGACCTCGACCGCGACGTCGATGATCGCCCGCTCGGGCCGACCCTCGCGGATCACGCAGCGCACACGGTCGCGGCCGATCTCGTCGGCCAGGTCGCGGAGACGGTGCTCCGAGTCTTCTCGGGCATCGTCGGCAAGCGCCGGCGCGGGCGGGAACTCTTCCTCCAGGTAGCTCGGCGGGGTGGCCGGCTCGATGGCATGAACCAGGATCAGTTCGGCGTCCGGCGCGAAGTGGCGGGCCGCCCAGCGCGTGGCCGCGAGCGCCGGGTCGCTGAAATCCTCGCCGATGACCAGCCGGTCCAGCTTCATCCGGTCCCCCTTTCCCGACCGCCTCCCGGGTCCGTGTGCGCTGCGCCCTGGGCTGGCCCGGTCGATGCGGTCTCCGATACGGAATCGCAACATCGGCACCAGGCGAAATCCTCCGGCCGGTGGTATCTTTCTCGTCCCCCGCCCGCAACGGGATCGGGGATCCACCGAACGGGAGGTCGATTGGCCATGGAGATCGAGGTACCGGCGGGTCCGCCGGAGTACGGCCGGACGGTTCCGGAGAGGCTGGCGCGCAGGGTCGTGATGACCGTGCCGGACCGGCACAATCCGAAGCTCCACGAGGTCATCGAGCGGGTGAACCGGGACGACGACCTCTACGCGCTCTGGATGGCGGCGAACGTGAACGCGATGGAGCGGCTCGGCATGACGGACCATGGGCCGGTCCACGTGAAGATCGTGATGAACATCGCCGTCCGACTGGTGCGCCTCCTCGTGGACCAGGGGATCGACCCGTCCGTCGTCCGCAATTACGGGCTGGAGCCGGAGGACGCCGAGGTCATCGTCGCACTCGCGTCGCTGCTGCACGACGTCGGCATGTCGATCCACAGGTCGGACCACGAGGCGTACTCGCTCTTCGTCGCACAGTCCAAGCTCCGAGAGCTCCTCGACGGCCTCTACGACGTGCCGACGGAGGCGATCGTCCGCTCCGAGATCCTGCACGCGATCATCGCGCACCGCTCCGGCGGAAAGCCGCTCACCCTGGAGGCCGGGATCGTCCGCGTGGCCGACGCACTGGACATGGCCAAGGGACGCTCTCGCATCCCGTTCGAGGCCGGTTCGGCGAGCATCCATTCGGTCTCCGCGCAGGCGATCGAAGCCGTCCGCATCGAGCCGGGCGAAACGAAGGCGGTGCGCCTCTCCATCGAGATGTCGAATTCTGCGGGGCTCTTCCAGCTCGATCAGCTCTTCCGCGACAAGCTCGCCGGGAGCGGGCTCGAGCCCTACATCGAACTGGAGGCGAAGATCGAAGGCGAGACGGAGAAGCGGCTGCTCCAGACGTTCCGCCTGTGAGGGCCGGCCTCCGTCCGATCGCTGGCTATGGCGCCCGGAGGGCGCAGCTCAGGGTCAGCGGTGGCCCGACCTTGCGTGGGCGCAGGCCGTAGAGGGTTCGGGGGGGGGGCAGCCAGTACATTCGTAAGAACGATGCGAGGGCGGGCGCGGGGAGATCGATCCCCCGCACCCGCCCTCGCATTCAACTCGGTCTGGCTCGTCCGCTCAGCTGGCCGTGGTGACCTGCGGCGTCTCGGGGCCGCTGAACTCGATGACCAGCGAGACCCGACGATTGAGCTGGGCCCTTTCGTTGTTGGACCCCGCCGCACCCGGCGCGACCAGCCGCTCCGCAGCCTCGCCGTAGCTGACCGCGCGCAGCCGCGACGCGTCCAGCCCGGCCTCCGCGAGGTACGCCTTCACGGCCTCGGCGCGCCGCTTCCCGAGCCGGAGGTTGTACTCCTGGCTGCCGGCCGGATCGGTGAAGCCCTCGACGGTCACGATCGCGTTCGGGTAGAACTCCGAAACGACGGCGGCGAAGCGGTCCAGGACGGGCTTGTCGCTCTCGCGCACCTCGGCCTTGTCGAACTCGAAGTACACGGGTGCGGCGAAGGAGATCGCGTTCTCGAAGCGACGAACCGTCACCTCGAACTCCTGGCTCAGCGACTGCAGCGCACGCTCCAGCGCGTCGATGCGGCCGCTCAGACGGCCGTCCATCTCCTGCATCCTGGTCGCGAGCGCTTCATCCTGCGCCTGCATCTCCTGGCGGAGCCGATCGAACTCGGCCTGGACCTGGTCCTGCTTTGCATACCCACACGCCCCGATGAGCGGGAGCAGGGCGAGCGTGCCGCCTCGAGCGAGCTTGCGGAAGTTTCCGGACTTGTGGACCATCACGTTGTCCTCCTTACGATTCCGGTGAAGCGATGGATCGGCTGTCCGGTGTGTTGACGATGCTTCGACGTACCGGGTCACATCCACCGATCTCACTGGCGCTTGCCAAGATAGGGTCGCCTCGGTTATCGGGCCAGGTTTTCTTTTTCTCAGGCGGAACGCTCCAGCTCCGTGAGCCGGCGCGAGACGATCTCCGCGTCATCGGCACGCACGGTGATGTGGCCGAGCTTTCGCCCGGGGCGCGCCGCCTTGTCGTAGAGATGGAGGTGGGCGTCTGGTGTTGCGAGCACTGCCTCGCGGGGCGGGACCGAGCCGATCAGGTTGAGCATGGCGGAGTGGCCGCGCGGCGCGGTCGAGCCCAGCGGCAGGCCGCAAATTGCGCGGAGGTGGTTTTCGAATTGACTCGTCTCCGCGCCCTCGATCGTCCAGTGCCCGGAGTTGTGGACGCGCGGCGCCATTTCGTTGGCGAGGAGCTCGTCGCCGCGCTGGAAGAGCTCGATCGCGAGGACGCCGACGTAGTCGAACGCTTCGAGCACGGCGCGGGCGAACCCCTCGGCGCGGGCCTGCAGCGCCGGCTCGACGCCGGGCGCGGGCGCCAGCGAAAGACGCAGGATCCCCTCGCGGTGGTGGTTCTCGACGAGAGGGTAGAAGGCGACGTCGCCGCCGAGTCCGCGCACGGCGATGATCGAGAGCTCGCGCTCGAAGGCGACGAACCCCTCGAGGATCAGCGGCGAGCCGCCGAGCGCGGCCCAGGCGGCGCCGACGTCCGATCCGTCGCGCAGCACGAACTGTCCTTTGCCGTCGTAGCCGAAACGGCGGGTCTTGAGCACCGCGGGCAGCCCCAGTACTTCGACGGCTCGGGCGAGGTCCTCCTCGGAATCGACGCGCTCGAAGGGCGCCGTAGGAATCCCGAGCCGGCGGAACATCTCCTTTTCTTCGAGCCGGTCCTGGGCGGCGGCGAGCGCGCCGTAGTGCGGGTGCACCGCCGGGACGCGGCCCGTCAGGTAGTCGGCGACCGAGGCGGGCACGTTCTCGAACTCGTACGTCGCCACATCGAGCCCGTCGGCGAAGCGACGCAGCGCGTCCGGGTCGTCGTAGTCGGCGGCGATGAACTCGCCGAGCGGCGCCGCGGGCGACTCGGGGTTCGGGTCGAGGAAGCGGAAGCGCAGGCCGAGCGGGTAGCCGGCCAGAGCGAGCATGCGCCCGAGCTGGCCGGCGCCGAGGATTCCGACCTTCACACGCCCTCCGCCGGATCCGGATGCGCCAGGACGCGCTCGGTCTGCTCGGTCCGGAACCGCCGCAGCGCTTCCCGGAACTCCGGGTGCTTGTTCGCCACGATGGACACGGCCAGCAGTGCGGCGTTCGTCGCGCCGGCCTGCCCGATGGAGAGCGTGCCGACGGGGACCCCGGCCGGCATCTGCACGATCGACAGCAGCGAGTCGAGGCCGTTCAGCGCCCGGGACTGGACGGGCACACCCAGCACGGGCAGCGTTGTCTTGGACGCGGTCATCCCCGGCAGGTGCGCGGCGCCGCCCGCGCCTGCGATGATGACCTCGAGCCCCCGCTCCTCGGCCGATGCCGCGTACTCGAAGAGCAGGTCCGGGGTCCGGTGAGCCGAGACGACGCGGCGCTCGTACGGGACGCCGAGCGACTCCAGCATCTCCGCCGCGTGCCGCATGGTCTCCCAATCCGAGCGGGAGCCCATGATGATGCCAACCAGGGGCTGCGCCATCGCTTCCTCGTGCATGTGTGGGGCGTGTCCGGTTCGAGAAGGGCAGGAACGTAGGGAACTCCGCGAAAGTGCGTCAAGATCCGGACACGTTGCGGAGCGCGGCCGCGGCGCCCCGCCCCGCCATCCGACCGGTGCACCATGCCCAGAGGAAGTTGTATCCCCCGATCGGCCCGAACGCGTCGAGGATCTCGCCGCAGAGGTAGAGGCCGGGGCATCGCCGGCTCTCGAGCGTACGCGGATCGACCTCCTCCAGGGCCACGCCGCCGCCCGTGACCTCCGCCTTCTTGTACCCCTCGTCCCCCGTCCAGGGGAGCGGGTAGCGCGTGAGCGCATCCAGCAGGCGTCGCCGCTCCTCGCGACGGAGCTGGCCGAGCGGCCGGTCGGCCGGTACGCCGGCCTCGGCCAGGAGCGTGTCCGCCAGACGGTCGGGGAGGCGACGCCGCACGAACGGGCCGATCGTGCCGCGGCCGCCCCGGATCTCGCGCTCCCAACCCTCTGCGTCCAGCTCCGTCCACTGGACGTGGATCGGCTGTGGCCGACGGTCCTCGAGACGGGAGAGGACGGCCAGGTGCGAGATGTTGAGAACCGCCGGGCCGCTGTAACCGCGGTGCGTGAAGAGGAACCCGCCGCGCGTAGTGAAGCGCCCCCGCTCCAGCGGCGCTTCGAGCGTGACGGGGAGGGAGATGCCGGCCAGCGGCGCGTGGCGCGGAGGGTCCGCGGTGAGTGGGGTCAGCGCCGGGTAGGTCGGATGGACCGTGTGGCCGAGCCCGCGCGCGATGCGGAGCCCGATCCCATCGCTTCCCGTCTGCGGCACGGAAAGCCCACCCGTGGCGAGCACCACGGCCGCCGCCTCGATCGGACCGGCGTCTTCCAGCCGCACCCGCCACGGCGCATTGCCGCGCGGCGGCTCGAGCCCGATCACCTTCGCCTCGAACCGGATCCGCACGCTGCGGCGGCGGGCCAGGGCGAGGAGGCCGTCCCGTACCTCTCGCGCCTTGTTCGATGAGGGGAACAGCTTCCCGGTCTCCGGCTCCAGTACGAGACGGAGACCGATCTCCTCCTCGAAGAATCGTCGCTGTTCCGCCAGCGGCCAGGATCGAAGGAGGCGCCGCAGGATATTGTGCGAGGAGCCGGTGACGTATTGGGACGGGTCCATTTGCGACGGCAGTACGTTGCACCGGCCGCCGCCGCTGATCAGGATCTTGCGCCCTCCATCCTTCGTCCGCTCGAGTAGCAGGACCGGCGCGCCCTCCGCGGCGGCGAAGATCGCGGCCATGATCCCTGCCGCGCCCGCGCCCACGACCACGATGGGGCGAGCCCCACCCCACTCCGATCTCACTCCTTCCACGTCCCTGCCCTCGAGCCTGTCGATCCGTACGTCTCCGGCGAAGCGCGGCAGAATAGGGGCCGGTTCCGCGACGTGCAATGCACATCTGGTTCGACGGAGAGCCGCGTGGCGGAGGGCCGGTCGCCTTCCGGCTCGGGATCATCGTGGCGATACGCCCGCCAGCTTGGAGTGCCCGCCTCATCGGCGAGCGCCACGCATCGTTCTCCGGGCACGCCCGCGCGCGCTCCGGGTACCCCTTCCCGAACCGCCATGCCGTCGTCCCGTCCAGCGGTGGACCCGAGCCCACCGGGGGAATAGTTTGCGACCGACGGCAATGCGAGCCGATCACCCGAAGAATCACCGACGGATGCACTGAAGTTGACGACTCGCCTGGACACAGAACCCGTATCCGCAGCTCTCAGGGTGCTGCGTGAGGTCTTCGGCTACGAGGAGTTCCGCCCGGGCCAGGAGACGGTCATCGAGGCCGTCCTCGGCGGCCACGACTGCATCGCCGTCATGCCGACGGGCGCGGGGAAGTCTCTCACCTTCCAGCTCCCGGCCAAGCTCCTCGACGGCACCGTCCTGGTCCTGTCGCCGCTGATCTCGCTCATGAAGGACCAGGTCGACGCGCTGGACGCGCTCGGCTTCCGCGCAACGACGATCAACTCGACGCTGGACCCCGAGGAGCGACGTCGTCGGCTGACCGGACTCCGGCGCGGCGAATACGAGATCGTCTACCTTGCGCCCGAGGCGCTCGACGGCACGCTCCGCGACTTCCTCCTCGCCTGCCCGCTCTCGCTCCTCGTGGTCGACGAGGCGCACTGCATCTCCCAATGGGGTCATGACTTCCGGCCGTCGTACCGACGGCTCGCGGGGCTCAAGGAGGAGCTGGGCGGGATCCCGGTCCTCGCGCTCACCGCAACGGCGACGCGCCAGGTCGCCCGCGACATCCTGCGCCAGCTCGGGATGGTCAAGCCGAAGGGGTACAAGGGGTCGTTCTTCCGGCCGAACCTGCGCATCCACTGCCGGAAGAAGGGCGAGGGGAACACGCGGGCCGAGATCCTGGAGCTGATCCGCGCGCGCCAGGGGCAGAGCGGGATCGTCTACTGCATGTCCCGCAACGCGGTGGAGCAGACGACGGCGTTCCTGTCATCGAAGGGGATCCGCGCGCTCCCGTACCACGCCGGGCTCCCGGACGACGAACGCGCCGCGAACCAGGACGCGTTCGCGCGTGACGAGGTCGACGTCGTCGTCGCCACGATCGCCTTCGGGATGGGGATCGACAAATCGAACGTGCGCTTCGTGATCCACCGCGACATGCCGAAGGACGTGGAGAGCTGGTACCAGGAGATCGGGCGCGCGGGACGCGATGGGCTGCCGAGCGACTGCTTCCTCTTCTACTCGTGGGCGGACGTCAAGCTGCACGAGCGCTTCCTGAGCGACATCGAGGACCCCGACGTGCGGCGCGCGAAGCACGAGGCGACGGTGCGCATGTTCCGCATGGTCGACCGGGGCGGCTGCCGGCACCGCGCGATCCTCGCCCATTTCGACGAGGAACTCGACGCGTGCGGCACCTCGTGCGACGTCTGCGCGGGCGTGAGCGTGGAGGAGATGATCGCCGAGCTGAAGCGAAACCGGCGGCGCGCGGCCGTCGCCGAGGGGCGGACCACGTTCACGGCGACCACCACCGAGAGCCCGCTCTTCGAGGAGCTGCGCGCGATTCGCAAGCGGCTCGCCGATGAGCAGGGCGTGCCGGCCTACATCATCTTCAACGACAGGACGCTGGTCGAAATGGCGGCGCGTCGGCCGCAGGACGAAGAGTCGATGCTGGAGGTGCCGGGCGTAGGCCCGACCAAGCTGAGGCGCTACGGCGCTCCATTCCTGGAGGCGATCCGGGCGTATCTCTAGCGAAGACTGGAACCGGGAGGAGGCACCGGGACAGGGGCCGGCCCGGGGCACGCGAGCGGTTGCCGCGCGCCCCGGTCTTACTTCGCCAGATCCGCCTCTCCGGCGGCGAGCTCGAGCGACTGCCAGTCCGGCCGGAGGACGACGCTGAAGTAGTAGCGCCCGGCCGGGAGCGAGTCGCCGAGGATCTCGGCGGCGCTGATCGTGCCCCTACGGATGACCGTGGAATCGCCGGCCGCGAGCGTGATCTCCTGGACCGCTTGGAAGCACCCGACGGTGCGCTCCTGGTCCCAGGCGGGGTTCCCTGTCCGGGACTCGTCGCGATAGACCCGCAAGAGAACCACGCATCCGTCCGGAAAGCGGATCGTCCGCTCGTCGCCCCCTTCGTTGCGGACCGTGACCTCCGGGCGGAGCTGCACGGGGAAGCTCTCGAGCACGGCCGTATCGGCGCGGTACTCGACCCCTTCCACGGTGCGGTACGCACGAATCCCTTCCGGCCCGGTGACCACGCCGCTCGACGTGCATGCAACGACGGCCACCGCCAGGGCGGCCACGCCCGATGTCCACCGCGTCACGCTCCACCTCCGATGATCTGGTCCTCTCGCTCGTCGATTGTAGAACGCGCGAGCGGGCGGCGGCAAGACGGGGCGCCGACGGCTACGCCGCCCGCCGCTGCTCGTGCCGGCCTTTTGCGAACTCCTCGATCATCGTGCGGTTGAATGCCTCGAGGTCGTCGGGGCTGCGGCTCGTGACGAGCCCCCGATCGGAGACGACCTCGCGGTCGACCCATTCGGCGCCCGCGTTGCGCAGATCCGTCTTGATCGACGGGTACGATGTCATCGTCCGCCCCCGCACGACGTCGGCTTCGGCAAGGATCCACGGACCGTGGCAGATCGACGCGACAGGCTTGCCTTCCTCGAAGAAATGACGCGTGAATGCGACGGCGCGCTCATCCATGCGCAGCTTGTCGGGGTTCATGACGCCGCCCGGGAGGAGCAGCGCGTCGTAATCTTCCGGGCGCGCGTGATCGAGGGGCACGTCGACCTCGACCTCATCGCCCCAATCGGTGAAATCCCATGCCCGTACGGTGCCCTCTTCGGGCGCCACTACATGAGTGGTAGCGCCAGCCTCCTCGAGCGCCCGCCGGGGCTCGGTCAGCTCCACCTGCTCGACTCCTTCCGTGAGGAGGATCGCGACTTTCTTGCCCTCGAGCTCGCCTGGCATCTCACCTCCATCATTACTCGTATTCACAGGTCCATCGATCGAACGACGGGGCAAGGAGCGTGCGCACCCGTGCGCGAATGGGGGCGGCCCGCACCCGACTCGACGGCCGTTCGTCCCCCGGCATAGATTGCGGGGCCCGGGCTCGGTCGGGCGCCCCGGACTGTGGGGCTGCGGTCCGTTCGGCCAGGCCGGGGGAATTAGCGTAAAGGCTGGGCGAGGGTGTGACCGTGACTTTGAGGAGGATGACCCGAGTCGACGATGGCGGGGCGGACGGAGTGCGACGGATCGTCGTCGCATCGAAGAATCCGGCCAAGATCCGCGCCGCCCTGGGCGCGTTCCGACGCATGTTCCCCGACCGGCGTTTCGAGGTCGAGGGGGTGTCGGTGCCGTCCGGCGTCTCCCCTCAGCCGATGTCGGACGAGGAGACGCTCCTCGGCGCGCGCAACCGGGCAGAAGCGGCGCGCCGGCTCGTGCCGGATGCCGATTATTGGGTCGGGATGGAGGGCGGCGTCGAGGAGCACCCGGCGGGGCTCGCGTCGTTCGCCTGGATCGTCGTCCTCTCCGGGTCTCGGGTCGGGAAAGGGCGCACCGGCGTCTTCCTCCTCCCCGACCCGATCGCGAGTCTGGTCCAGCGGGGCGTCGAGCTCGGCACTGCCTGCGACCAGGTCTTCAGCCGCGCCGGCTCGAAACTCGAGACCGGCGCGATCGGGCTCCTGACCCGCGGCACCATGGACCGGGTCGAGCTCTACGAACACGCCACCGTGCTCGCACTGCTCCCGTTCGTAAACCCCGAGCTGTACGCGGAAGAGACACCGCGGGCTTAGGCGGGCTCAACTCCCTTTCGGGACAAACACGCCGTGCGCGACGTCGAGCACCTCGATCTGGCACGTCTCGATCACGTAATACCACCCGTGCACGGCAAGGCGGCCGGCCTCGACGCGCTCGCGGACGTTCGGGTACTCCAGCAGGCGGGAGAGCTGGAGCGCGACCGCGCGTCGTTCGGTCCGGCGGAGCACGGCCTCGGTCGGCTCCTCGTCCACCCGCGCCGCGCGTCCGTACTCGAGCCACCGCTCCAGGAGCGCCATCTCCGGACCCGGCGGCTCGTACAGCGCGCGCGCCGCGCCGCAATGGCTGTGGCCGCAGACCACGATGTCCGCCACGCCGAGCGAGTGCAGCGCGTACTCGATCGCAGCGCCCACGCCCGCGCCGTCCGGCTCGCCGTACGGTGGCACGAAGGCGCCGACGTTCCGCACGATGAACAGCTCGCCCGGCAGGGCGTCGGTGAGGAGCGTCGGCACGACGCGCGAATCCGAGCAGCCGATGTAGAGCGTGCTCGGCTTCTGCCCTTCGGCGACGAGCCGTTCGTAATGCTCGCGGTAGCGCGGGAACGATTCCGCGCGGAACCTCTGCAGCCCCTCGAGTAGGTGTTTCGGCATCGAGCTCTCGATCTCTGGTGTCCGGGGGGCGCGAAGGATGTGACGACGGGAATCCGACGGCAAGGCCGGTCGGGGATGCGCGGGATTTCCGACGCCGGGTCCGCCGCCTACATTGTCGGTCACGGGGCGCCGTGTGCGCCACTTCTCTGACGACCTCGGGGAGTCGAGCCGTGAGCTATTGCGTCACCGCGCAGGGCCATCCGTACCACGCGCCGTACCACGACCACGAGTACGGCTTTCCCCTCCGCCACGACCACGAGCTTTTCGAGCGGCTGGTCCTGGAAATCAACCAGGCGGGCCTGTCGTGGCTGACGATCCTGAAGAAACGGGAGAACTTCCGGCGCGCCTACGACGGCTTCGACGTGGACCGCGTGGCCGCCTACGGCGAGGAGGATCGCGCGCGGCTCCTTGCCGATGCCGGGATCATCCGCAACCGCCTCAAGGTCGACGCAGCCATCGAGAACGCTCGCCGGGTGCAGGAGATCCGTGACCGCCACGGCTCCTTCGCCGCCTGGCTGGACGCGCACCACCCGCTACCGAAAGCGGAATGGGTGAAGCTCTTCCGCCGCACCTTCAGGTTCATGGGTGACGAGATCGTAGGCGAGTTCCTGATGAGCACGGGCTACCTGCCGGGCGCGCACGTTGCGGACTGTCCGGTCTACCACAGGATCCTCGCCCTGGACCCGCCCTGGTACCGGGTGGGGCTGGGTGGCTGAACGCGCCGGCACACGGCCGCCGGCGCGCCGAACCACGAAGGAGGTCCCCATGCCCGAACGCGTCCACCTCAAGCGCGTCTACGACCCCAAGTCCGACGACGACGGCGAGCGCATCTACGTCGAGCGCCTCTGGCCTCGCGGTATGACCCGCGAACGTGCAGACATCGACCTCTGGATGAAGGAGATCGCGCCCAGTCCGGATCTACGGCGCTGGTACGGCCACGACACGGCGAAATGGAAGGAATTCAAGCGCCGCTATGAGGCCGAGCTGAAAGACAACTCGGAGCTGGTCGACGAGCTCGAGGACCACGCGCGTCGCGGGACGATCACGCTCCTCTTCTCCAGCCGCGACCGCGAGCACTGCAGCGCACGCGTCCTGAAGGAGCACCTGGAGCGACGACTCCGCTCCAAACACTGAGCGAGGAAGCCGAACGAATGAATCGCATTCAAGGGAAGACCGTGGTCATCACGGGCGCATCGGCCGGGATCGGCCAGGCGTGCGCCCGGGCGTTCGCCCGGCACGGCGCCGAGCTGATTCTCCTTGCGCGCCGCGAGGATCGCATGAACGCCGTCGCCGACGACATCGAGCGGGAGAACGGCAAGCGGCCCCGGACCTTCGTCGTCGACGTGCGTGACCGGGACGGCGTCATCGCCTTCGGCCGCCGGCTCGAGGAAGACGGCATCGCGCCGGACGTCCTGGTCAACAACGCCGGCCTCTCCCGCGGCCTCGACAAGCTCCACGAGGGGAGCTTCGAGGACTGGGACGAGATGATCGACACGAACGTCAAGGGCCTGCTCAACGTGACGCGCGTGATCCTGCCGATGATGGTCCGCCGCGACCGCGGCCACGTGGTCAACATCGGGAGCACCGCGGGGCACCTGGTCTATCCGCGCGGCAACGTGTACAACGCAACGAAGTTCGCGGTACGCGCGCTCAACGAGGCGATGAACCTCGACCTGCTCGGCACCCGGATCCGCGTGTCCAGCATCGACCCGGGGATGGTCGAGACCGAGTTCTCGAAGGTCCGATTCCGCGGGGACGAGGAGCGAGCGGCCGCCGTCTATCGGGGGTTCCAACCCCTCACGGCGGATGACATCGCCGACGCGGTGCTCTACGTGGTCAACGCGCCCGAGCACGTGAACGTGCTCGATATGGTGATCCTGCCGACGGCGCAGCGGAACTACTACCTGGTCGATCGGCGGGAAGGGTGATGCGGCAGGGAGAGCCCACATGACCGAACCGTATCGCCCGATCGCCTGCTCGCTCCACGACGAACTGGAAGCGCGCGCCACGCTCGGCCGTGAGTCCGAGGTGCGGTACCGGCGCGCCGACGGCTCGGGTGAGGACGTCGCCCGAGGCCGGATCCGCGACATCTACGCCCGCGCCGGCGTCGAGTACCTCGTCCTCGATACCGGTCTCGAGATCCGGCTGGATCACATCGTCGCGGTCGACGGTATCGCCTTCCAGAACGGCTGCTGAGCCCGACCACCCTGGACCGGAGGGGCCCCATGCACGAAGCGTCGACGTGGACCGTCGTGGCCGTCTTCCCCGCCGTATTCCAGGCGGAGATGGCCGCGGAGACCTTGAAGCAGGCCGGGATCCCGGCCATCACGCGTGCCGAGAGCAGCGGGATCTTCGGCGCGGGGTACTCGGGCACCGTCACCGGCGGCGCCCGGGTCCTCGTGCCCTCGGACCTGGTGGAGGAGGCGCGGGAGGTCCTGGACTCCGACACGGATCCGGGACCGGAAGCGGCCTGAGGTTACGTTACTCCTGCACCACGACCCGCGTCCAATCCCACCCCGCCAGTCCGCGCTCGTCCACTGCCTTAACGGCGACCGTCCACCCGGCGCGCGCGCCCGGGATCCGCGCGCGCGGCTCGGTCACGGTCAGCTCCTCGCGCATCGGGTCGTCGGCCGGGCCGTAGACGACCCGGTAGTGCCGGATCCCCTTCTCCCGCGGAGCGTCCCACGCCACCTCGACACCACTACGGTCCCGCCGCACCACCCGCAGCCCCTCGATCCGCGAAGGACTCGAGGCGAGGAGCATGATCGAGGCGACGTTGGTCTTCGTCGTCTCCTTCACCAGCTCCTGGTTGATCGTCTCCAGGACGTCGTGGCTCTGGTGGTAGTGCGGGTTCGCCAGCACCGGATACGAGCCGATCCCGCCGATCACGTCGCCGAAGGCGTCGAAGAGCGCGTGCGCGTCGGTGCTCTTGTAGTAGCGCGCGTCGTAGGTGATCAGCCGGCTGAAGAGGAACGCGGCGGCGTGCTGCACGTCGCGGATCCCCGCGTTCGAGTAGCGGATCGTGTTGTCCAGCCGGTGGTCGTTCGCGTACCCCATCATGTCGTTGTTGAGCGCGCCGCGCACGTCCTTCGCCCACCCCTCGGCCTCGGCGCGACGCGCGAACTCCCGGCTCCCGAGTAGGCCCGCCTCCTCGCCCGTGAAGAAGGCGAAGACGACCGTCGCCGGGAGCGGATTGTCCTTCAGCACCCGCGCCGTCTCGAGCAGCATCGAGGTGCCGGACGTGTTGTCGTCCGCGCCCGGCCCGCGCTGCACCGAGTCGAAGTGGCTCCCGACCACGTAGATCAGCTCGGGGTGCCTCGTCCCGGGCAGCCGCGCGATCACGTTCGCGGTCCGAACGCCCGGGCGCGGCTCGAACCACTGCAGCTCCGGCTCGTACCCCCACGACCGGAGCGTCGCCACGAGGTAGTCGATCGCCTTCCGGTTGCCCGGCTCCGTGATGTACTTGGAGTCGAACTGGAAGAGCGCGTGCTGGTATCCGTAGAGCTTCGTCTTCGAGACGCTGGCGACGACGCGTCTCACCTCCTCCTCGATCGGCGCGAACATCTCCCGCCCGGCCGCGCGCAGCGCGCGCTCGGCGGCCAGATTCTCCTCGACCCGGGCGAGCAGCTCCGCCTTCGAGATCGTCCGCGAGAGGTCCATCAGGTACACGCCGCGCTCGGGCGAGACCGTGTCCCCATCGCGCTCGGCGACGAAGGCGACCTTCGTCCCGTCAACGCTCACGTCCCACTCGTACTCGGGCGCGATCGTACGGACCGTGTTGTTGTGGAAGAGCCGGGCCTCGCGGCCCGTACGCACGTCGTACACATACGACCGACGATGCCGTCCCTCGCCTTTCACGAACAGCACGGTCGAGTCATTGACGAAGCGCGGGAAAAGGTCGTGCTGGATGTCTCGCGTGAGGCGGCGCGGGTTCGAGCCGTCGCTCTCGACCAGGAAGATCTCCCAGTCCTCGCGCGGCATCATCTGGTAGGCGACGGTGCGGCCGTCGGGCGAGAGCGCGGGCTCGGCCACGGGCAGCGTCGTCCGCACGACCGTCACCGGCTCGCCGCCGGCCAGTGCGACGACCCGCACCAGCGTCTCGCCGCCCTCAGCCGCCAGGAACACCGCGGCCGAGCCATCCGCGGAGAGTCGCGGGGCGCGGCCGTCGAAGGTGCGCTCCGCGCCGGTCCGCAGGTCCCGCACGACGACCCGGGCCTGCCCCGCCGGTCCAGCCGCCTGGCCGGCGGCTTGCCCCTCCGCCGCACCCGGCCACTGCGGCACCGGGGTCCGCGGCAGGACCTCGTAGACCAGATACCGCCCGCCCGGCACGACGACCGGCGCGCCTTTGAAACCCGGGCCGTCCGTCACCAACCGGGGCGCGCCGCCATCCGTGATTGCGTAGATGTCGCTCCGGTCGGTCTGCCCGTCCCGCGCCGCGACGACGTAGAGCGTACGGCCGTCCGCGCCCCAGGCGAGGCGCTCCTTGATGAGCCCGCCGTCCTCGATCGTCCGCTCCCGCCCGCTGGCCAGCTCGCGCACGACGATCCTCGCGTCGCGCGCTTCCAGGTACCGGACCTCGGCCCGCCAACGCATGAACGCGCTGCGGTCTCCCCGGCCGAGGGCGCCGTCCATTTCGGCTCGGGCACGCTCCAGCGCATCGCTCACGGGCAGCCGCAGATACGCGACCCGATCGCCCGCGGGGGCGAAGACGAGGCCGACCCCCTCGACCCGCTCGCCGGCCGCCTTCTGGAACCCGCCCTCGACGGGAACGATATGAGTGACCGTGGCGCCGTCGACCTGAGCCTCGTAGGCGACCCAGCGGCCGTCCGGGCTGAATCGGACCGCGCGTCCGTCCGGCGTGAGCTCGACCGTCGGGTGCAGCTCTCCGGTGATCCGTGCGATCGCCTCGAAATGGCGCTCTCCGCCCGGCGCCTCGAGCACCCGTGCGAAGCCTTCCAGCGCGGGCACGTAGTCCCCCCGGTCCCAGGCCAGGTACGCCGCCTCGAAGGCGTCGTCGAGCGGCGTCTGGGCCCGAGCCGCGAACGCCGCGGTGAACAGGAGTCCCAGCGTGACGATGGGGGATCGTCTCATGGCGCGTCCTCGATCGGTTGGGTCGACGTGATCGAATCTCGGCGTGGACGGGGGAATATGGCGCTCGGGCGGCGCCCCGCAAGCCGCACCGCCGCGGGGTTGACCGTGCCGATCGCCCGGCCTAGCCTTCCCGATCCGGCGCACGAAGGCGCCGATCGCCGGTCCCCTCTCGGAGTGGAAGCATGTTCGATCAAGCTACGGTGACAGCGTCCGCCCGCAGCTCGCGTGCGGGGATTCTCCTGGCGCTCCTGCTGGCCGCGCCCTTCGTCGAATCCGCCTTCGCGCAGGAGGCCGCGCCCGCGCGCGTCGCTCCGACCACCGTCCGCATCGAGGACGTCCGCGCCGCGCTCACCACGCTGGCGAGCGACGATTACGAGGGGCGCCGCGTCGGCACGAACGGAGAGGCCCGTGCGGCGCACTTCGTCGCCGCGAAGTTCGAGGCGTTCGGTCTCACCGCCGCCGGCAACGACGGCTACTTCCAGCGCATCCCGATGCGGCGCACGGTAGACGCCAGCGGCCGTGAGCGCTTCGAGCTCCTCCCGAGCTGGAACCGGTTCAGCCAGCTCCCGGGCTACGAACGGGTGATCGGCACCAACGTCGTCGGCGTGCTGCGCGGCAGCGATCCCGTCCTGCGCGACGAGGCCGTGGTCGTCGTCGCCCACCTCGACCACCTGGGGATCGGCACGCCAAACGCCGAGGGAGACTCGATCTACAACGGCGCGGACGACGACGCCTCGGGCGTCGTCGCCGTCCTCGAGATCGCCCGCGCCCTGGCCCGCGGCCCGGCGCCGCGTCGGACCGTCGTATTCCTCGCCGCGACCGCCGAGGAGGTCGGCATGCTCGGCACGCGCTGGTACACGCAGAACGCGCCCTTCCCGATCCGCCAGACCGTGGCGGCGCTCGCCATCGAGATGATCGGACGGCCCGACCCCCTGGCCGGCGGGCACGGCCGCGCGTGGCTGACCGGCTACGAGCGCTCGACCATGGGCGAGCTGCTCAGCCAGAGCGGCGTTCCGATCGTCCCGGACCCACGGCCGCAGTACGACTTCTTCCTGCGGAGCGACAACATCGTCTTCGCGCGCCTCGGCATCCCGGCGCACACGCTCTCCTCGTACAACATGCACACGGACTACCACACGCCGGACGACGAAGTCGAAGCGATCGACTTCGAGCACATGACGCTCGTGATCGAGGCGGCGGTCGAGGCCGTGCGCGTGCTGGCCGATGGGCCGGCGCCCGAGTGGAACCCCAGCGGACGGCCGGGATCTCCGCGAGCGTTCTGACCCGCGCCACCGAGGAGGCACTCTGAGCGACGTCCACTCCGACGAACACCACATCCGGGTCGTCCGCACCGCGCGTTACCACACCCTGGGCGACCCGGCCGGTCAGTTCCGCGAGGTCTGGTTCGTCTGCCACGGCTACCGTCAGCTCGCCGGGCGCTTCATCCGCCGCTTCGAGCCGATCGCGGGCGAAGCCCGGCTGATCGTCGCGCCCGAGGCGCTGAACCGCTTCTACACCGAGGACGATCCCGGGCCCCACGGCCCCCACTCCCGCGTCGGCGCGACGTGGATGACCCGCGAGGACCGCCAGGCCGAGATCGACGACTACGTCGCGTACCTCGACACGCTCTACGCCCACGTCTTCCAGACCGTCGACCGGGAAGCCGTCCAGGTCTACGCCCTCGGCTTCTCCCAGGGCGCCGCCACGGCGTGCCGCTGGGTCGCCATGGGGACCTCCCGCGTCGACCGACTGATCCTCTGGTCCAGCTTCCTCCCCGTCGACCTCGATCTGGACGCCACCGCAAAGCGGCTGCGCGCCGCCCGGCCGATCCTCGTGGCGGGCACCGACGACGAGTTCGCGAGCCCCGAGATGGCAGAGCACGATGCCGACCGGCTCCGCGAGCTCGGCGTCGACGCGCACGTCGTCACCTTCGAAGGCGGCCACACCATCGATTCGGCCGTGCTCGGGCAGATCGCGAGCGGGGAGGTGTGAGGGCGCGGCCGGACCGGCGCCACACACCGACTCGCCTCAAACCACACCCTGCCGCGCCACTCTCGCCCGGATCTCGTCCCCGAGTGAACGCCCGGGCAATTCGCGTCGTCCTGTTCTTCGGGACGTTTCGAAGCAGCCACGCAGACTGTGACGAATCCTCGATCCGACACCGATCCGTTCGCCGAGCTGATCGGCCGCGCACAGGCCGGTGACCCGGACGCATTCCGGCGCCTGGCCCGCGGCGTGTACGAACGGATCCACCGCTGGGCGCTCGGCCGAACCGGCTCGGAAGACGACGCGGACGACGTCGCGCAGACGGTGCTCCTCCGCATGCACCGCAAGCTCGGCGACTTTCGCGGCGGCCGGTTCACTTCCTGGCTGTACCGCATCACCGCCAACGCCGCCGAAGAGGTGCGGCGCACGCGGGAGCGGCGCACCCGCCTGCTCGAGGAGCACGTCGTTCGGGAAGTCGATTCGGATCCCGTGGTCGAGCCGGCCGTCGACGGGACGATCGATGCCGCCCGCCTCATGCGGATCGTGCTCGACCGCTTCCGAGAGCTGCCCGACCGCCAGCGCGAGGTCTTCGACCTGGTCGACCTCCAGGGCCACACGCCCGCCGAGGTCGCCGAGCTGCTCGGCCTCGAGCCCGTCACCGTCCGGACGAACCTGCTCAGGGCGCGCCGTGCGATCCGGCAGAAGATCCTCGAGTGCCACCCCCGCCTGTTGGAGGAGTACCGATCGTGAAGTGTGAAGAAGCGCTCGAGCGCCTGCTCGAAGCCGATCCCGACGAACTCGCCGGCCTGGGCGACTCTCCGACCGCCGCGCACGTTCGGTCGTGTGCGCACTGCGCCGATGTCGCCGCGCGGCTTCTCGCCGGACAACGACTCCTCGCCGCCGCGCTGGACGGGGTCCGGCCGCGCATTTCCGCCGATGAGGCGATCGACCGTGTCCTCGGCCGCACGGTCGCTCGGGGGCCATTGCACCTCGAGAGCCGCCGCCCCCGCTGGCGACGTCGCCTTGCCGCGGCGCTCCCGTTGGCCGCCGCCGCAGCGCTCGCGCTCATCCTTCTCCGCGACGATGCGCCGCCGCCCGCGCCGCTCCCGGTCGCACGCTTGGCCGAGCAGATCGGCGCGCCGACGCTGACGGTACCGGCCGGCAGCAACGCCGCGGTCTTCAAGACCTCGAACCCGAAGATCACCGTCATCTGGTTCTACTGAGGGAGTGGATCATGATTCGACATCGTACGCTGACGGTCCCGGCCTCGTTTGCGATCGTCCTCCTTGCCGCCGCCTGCGGCGCCGGCCCCGGGGACCGCCTGGAGACTCGCACGTTCCGTCTGGAGTCGCTCGCCCCCGAAGCCGCCCAAGCTTTGCTCGAGCCCTACATCCTGTCCGAGGGCGCGACGATCAAGGCGGTCACGAGTGAGATCCCCGCGATTACCGTGCGCGAGCGCCCGAAGATCCTCGACCGGATCGAGGCCACGCTGGTCGAATTCGACCGTTCGGCCGCGCCCGCCGTTACCCTGCACTTCCAGATCATCGAGGCGGGCACCTTCGAAACGCCCGATCCGCGCATCGCGGACGTCGAGGCGGCGCTGCGCGAACTGTTCCGCTTCGAGGGGTATCGCCTCGTCGGAGAGGGGTTGGTGCAGGGCCGGAGATTCGGCGAGTTCAATCAACAGATCGGCAGCCGGGGCTTCAGTATCCGGGGAAGGGTAGGAGACATCAGGCACACGAGCGAAAACGGTAGTTTCGTCAACCTCGACGTCCGGCTCTTTTCCGGTCCAACGGACAACGTTCTCTCCACGCAGCTCGCGGTGCCCATCGGCCAGACTTTCGTGATTGGAAGCAGCATGCCACGCTATTCGAATCGTACTATCATCCTGGTCGCCCGGCCCGAAACCCACCAATGACGACCTGACTGCCTGCGCGTTGATCGGCCATTGCGGTTAGACCTGGTCTGACATGGATGCGCGCAATCAAGCGAAGCCCGCGAACCCAATTGGCGATCGGCATCGTCTGTACATACCTTAGGACCGCCG
>CAYPGK010000032.1:29676-35268 GCA_964410055.1 uncultured Gemmatimonadaceae bacterium
CGGAACCCCGCCGCTCCGCTCCTCGACGACGGCGCCGTCGTCGCGACCGCCTTGTGGGCCACCGACGGCGGCTCCGACGCCGATGACGCACCCGAATGGGAGCAGCCCTCCTCTGTTCGCGCCGTGGGCGGCGCGGTCTACGTCCTGGACCGGATGGCAGGACGTATCTACCGGTACGCCGCAACGGACGGCGCCTTTCTCGCCGCGATCGGCCGCAAGGGTGGAGGGCCGGGCGAGGTCGCGCAGCCGTTGGGATTCGCAGTTCGGGCCGGGGAGGTCATCATGGCCGACGGTGCGTCCGAGATGGAGGTCTTCGACACGGTGGGGGCCCATCTCCGCTCGATCCGGCCGGACGGACTCGTGCTCGACATCGACCCGTTCGGCCCGGACCGGCTCCTGCTCCATCTCTTCCCGGTCGGAAACACCTCGCGTTGGGCGATCGTCGGGCCCGACGGCGAACGACGGCCGCTCGACCCGCCCGCCTGGACGGCCGGGGCGCCCCAGGACGTGCCCGACTGCATTCTGGATGCGACGAGCGGCCCGATGATCGCCCGCGCTCATTGCGCGATGCTCCGGATCCAGTTCATCCGCGACGACGGCACGGTGGACGGGGAAATCATAGTCGACCGCGCACCCGAGTACTCGACCGAGGCCGAACTCGATGCCTACGCCGCTCGACTCCGCCGTGACCTCGGGGGCCTCAATGCGCGCCCCGAAGAGATCGAACGGGCCACCCGTGACCTGCGGGAACGAATGCGCGTCAAGCAGATCTTCGGAGGGGTCCGCCACGATAGCAGGACCGGGCATTCCTGGGTGTGGGAGCAGAGATCGGAAGAGTTTGGCGGCGGCGCCGCTACGCTCCACCTCTTCGACGAGTCCGGCGTCTATCTTGCCCGTGTCGCGTTCCAGCGGCCCTGGTACAGCTTCGACGTCGCCGGGGACAGGATCTATGCCCTCGAACGCGACCCGGAGACGGACCTCGCGACGCTCGTGGCGTACCGCGTTTCGGTCCCTTCCATAAAGGTCCGGGAAACGCACTGATCGACGAGGAGGAGGATTGAGGCATTCCACGCCTTCCGCCGGCTGGGTCCGCGCACTCGCGCTGACCCTCGTCATTGGCGTCGCGTGCGCGGAGCCCCGCGGCGGCGGCGATGCGTCCGGCGCGCAGAGCACGGCCGCGGGGCGGCGAGCCGCCCCGCTCCCCTTTCGTCCGGACACGCTCCATTCGACCATCACCCTCGAGGGGATGGACGAGCCGATGACGTTCTGGCTCTACCGCTCGCCGCCCACCTTCCCTCTCCCGTTCAGCACCTACGTCCCGACGGACATGGCAGCCGAGCCCGTCGCCGCGGACGAGGCCGATGCCGTCCGCTTCGTCGCGGAGTTCGGCGGCGTGCGTAACGAGCAGGCGTTCCTTGCCGTCGTCGCCCTGCCGGATGAATATGACCGGGCCGCGGCGCAAGCGCTGGCCCGCATCGTCGCCCAGCGGTACGGGGTGGAACGAGTCGAGCGCGCGCCGGACGCGCCGCCGCGCTACCGGTGGTCCCTCGAGGAGTGGAACTTCCAGCGCGAGCTCCCCGGCGGCGGCACGGCCATTGGCACCGGTGCACTCGGCCGCCACGGGGGCCGCTACTATTACGTCGTCACTCACTTTCCCGAGGAGTACGCCGACGGCTTCGGGCCCCGCGCCACGCGGATCCTGGACGAGTGGCGCTGGGAGGACACCGGCGAGGGGCTCGGCAGCCCCGCGGGTGGCGGCTGACGGGGATACGACGTTCGCGCCGCCGCCCCGCTGCCAGCCGCCGCCCGACCGCTCGACGGCTCCATGGTGCGGGGGCACACAATGGAAGGAATCCAACCGAACTTCAGCAGTCGATGTCTGATAACCGCTACCCGATCCCCGCCGCACGCCACCGCGTTACTCAGGAGATCGAACGCAGCCGCTTCATCACGACGGTCGCCCACACACCGACGGTCGAGGAGGCGCGCGCCTTCATCGCCGAGGTGCGCGAGGAGTTCCCCGACGCGAACCACAACTGCTGGGCCTACGTCGTCGGGCCGCCGGGGAGCACCGCCGCCATCGGGATGAGCGACGACGGCGAGCCCCACGGCACCGCCGGCCGCCCGATGCTGACCGCACTCCTCCACGGCGGCGTCGGGGATATTGCGGTCGTCGTCACCCGCTACTTCGGTGGGATCAAGCTCGGCACCGGCGGTCTCGTGCGGGCGTACACCGGCAGCGTGAAGCAGGCGCTCGAGTCGCTGCCGACACGAGAGCGCGTCGAGACGACGGTCCTCGACCTCGAGATCGACTACGCCGCGATCACCCCCGTCCGAATGCTCCTAGATGCGCACGAGGCCCGGATCACCGGCGAGGATTATGGCGCTGCCGTGACCCTCACGATCGAACTGCCGGCCGAGCGGGTCGAAGGCTTCCGCGCCGCCGTCCTCGACGAGACAGCCGGCCGGGCCCATCTTGTGGAGCGCGAGCCCGGGGCCGCCTGAGGCTCACGACCGCACCTCGTTCACCAGACAGAGATACTACGCCATGAAAGCGCTGCTCAAGCTGACCCTGCCCCTCGCCCTCGCGGTGCCGACGGCCGCCGTCGCGCAGGCGCCGGTCCGCTACGAGGTCTCGTTCCCCAACGCCGTGCACCACGAGGCACGCATCGTCGTCACTTTCGACGACGTCGCCGCCGGCCCGCTCGAGGTCCGCATGAGCCGCTCCTCGCCCGGCCGCTACGCGATCCACGAGTTCGCCAAGAACGTCTACGCCGTAGAAGCGACGGACGGCAACGGCCGCCCGCTCGACGTCTCGAAGACCGACCTCTATGGCTGGACCGTCGCCGGGCACGACGGCACCGTCCGCTTCGCCTACACCCTCTTCGCCGACCGCGCAGACGGCACCTACAGCGGGATCGACGCGACGCACGCGCACCTCAACATCCCGGCCACCTTCGTCTGGGCGCGCGGTCTCGAGAAGCGACCCATCTCGGTCACCTTCCACCCGCCCGAGGGCTCGAACTGGAAGGTCGCGACCCAGCTCGTCCCGGCCGATGCGCCGTACACCTTCACGGCGCCGGACCTCTACTACTTCCTCGACAGTCCGATCGAGCTGAGCGACTTCGACGTGCGCGAGTGGACCGTCCCCGGGAGCAACGGCCGCGAGTACACGATCCGCATCGCGCTCCACCACCAGGGGAGCGACGAAGACTTCGACCGCTTCACCGAAATGGCAAAGAAGGTCGTCGCCGAGCAGATCGCCGTCTTCGGCGAGCCCGCCGACTTCGACTACGGCAGCTACACCTTCATCACGGACTACCTCCCGTGGGTCGCGGGCGATGGGATGGAGCACCGCAACTCCACCATCCTGACCAGCACTCGCCCGCTCGCCGGCGACGGCGCGCTGCGCAACCTCGGCACGCTCTCCCACGAGTTCTTCCACACCTGGAACGTCGAGCGCCTCCGGCCCCGTTCCCTCGAGCCGTTCGACTTCGAGCGCGCCAACATGTCGCGCGACCTCTGGTTCGCCGAGGGTTTCACCAGCTACTATGACCGGCTGACCATTCGCCGCGCCGGACTCTTCTCCGACGACGACTACGCCGCCACGCTCTCCGGCGCGATCGACGCCGTCGTCAACTCCCCCGGCCGGCGCTTCCACAGCCCCGTCGAGATGAGCATGCGCGCGCCCTTCGTCGACGCCGCGACCGCGATCGACCCGACGAACACGCCGAACATCTTCATCTCCTACTACACGTGGGGCTCGATGATCGGGCTCGGCCTCGACCTCACGCTCCGCACGCGCTTCGACCTCACGCTCGACGACTTCATGCGCGAGATGTGGCGCACGCACGGCAAGACCGAGAGGCCCTACACCCTCGACGACATCCGCGCCGCGCTCGCCCGCGTCACGGGCGACGCCGTCTTCGCCGGCGAGTTCATCGATCGCTACGTGACCGGGACCGACGTCGTCGACTACGAGGCGCTCCTCGCCCGAGCCGGCTACCTCGTCCGCAAGGCCGCGCCCGGCCGCGCCTCACTCGGTCGCGTCCGCTTCCAGAGCCAGGGCGGCCAGCTCTTCGTCGCGACCCAGACGCTCATCGGCTCGCCGATCTACGACGCCGGCCTCGACCGCGGCGACCGCATCATCACTCTCGACGGCCGCAATGTCGCCTCCGAGTCCGACGTCGCCGCCATCCTCGCGGCCCGCGCCCCGGGCGACCGCATCCAGGTCACCTTCGAGCAGCGTGGACAGACCCGTACCGCCACGATCACCCTCGCCGAGGACCCGACGCTCGAGGTCGTGACCTTCGAGAAGGCCGGTCGGCCCGTGTCCGATGAGGTGCGCGCGTTCCGCGATGCATGGCTCGGGTCCAGGGCCGGAATGTCACCCGCGAGCTGACCGCCGCGGGCAATAGCGTCGTAGATGGAAGGAGGCGCCGGGTCGCCCGCCTGCGACCCGGCGCCTATTTGCATCCGTGCCGATATCCTCGCCCGACCCCAATCCGTAATCCGTTGTCATTTCATATCTTATAAATTCGATGCGAAGTTTTGCCCGTTTGTGGCATCTATATATACGGTACCCCCAGAACAATCTGGAGCGGTCCGGTTTGCACGGAACCCGATGATGGACCAGGCTGGCGTCGATTTTCTCGTCCAACGTGCGCGGCTTGCGGATGCCGCCGCGCTCGAGGCGTTGTATGAGCGCTTCGGTCGCGACGTATACCGCATCGCGTACCGGTTGACTCAATCCGAGGAGGATGCCGAGGACGTCCTCCAGGACGTGTTCGCCGGCCTCCCCGAGGCGCTTCGCACCTACCAGGGTCGAGGCGCCCTCGGCGATTGGCTCAGAATGGTCGTGACACGGAGGTCTCTCATGGTTCTGCGCCAGAAGCGCCGTCGCAGGGAGGTCTCCCTCGACGGTACGGTGGGCCACCAGCCCATCGAGCGTGCGGAGCCGGTGGTGGATCGCGTCGCGCTCCAGCGTGCGCTCGCCCGCCTTCCCGATCCACTGCGTGCCGTCTTCGTCCTCAAGGAGATCGAGGGCTACACGCACGAAGAGATCGGCAAGCTCATGGGGATCGGCAAACAGGGGTCCGCCAGCAAGCTGCACAGGGCCCGCAAGATCTTGAGGGAGCGGTTGAGGAGTTCCGCATGATCGGTTTTCTGGGACACCCGAGCTTCGAACGGCTCAGCCGTTACGCGGATGCCGAACTCACGGGCAAAGCTCGCGAACGCGTGGCCTCGCACCTCGCAGGCTGCACGCGCTGCAGGGATACCATTCGCTTCATTCGCGACCTCGGTGAGGTCGCGCGCAACCTCCCGGCACCGGAGCCGCCCGCCGATGCGCTGCCGCGCCTCCTGGCACGCAGGGCGGCGGGTGAGCGCGTCATCCTCCCCACCGCGGACCCCGTGCCGATCGAGGCTGAACAGAAGCGTGCGCTTCCGGCCATTGCGGCGACGATCGTCCTCTTCATGGCCGGCGCGCTCCTCTTCTCCGTGCCGCGCCTCGGCGCCGATCGCAGCCGCCTCGAGTTCTCGCCGGAGCGCCCTCGGGCCGGCGCGACCGTTCAGGTACGGTACGCCGCAGGT
>CAYPGK010000033.1:0-11655 GCA_964410055.1 uncultured Gemmatimonadaceae bacterium
TGAGCGCCTTCTCGATCAAGTACCCCGTCAGGAACTCCAGTCCGGCCTGGGGGCCCCTGAGGTAGTAGACCACTACGTTGAAGGCCAGCGACAGGAGCACCCAGAAGATGCTCCATGCCGCGGCCTCCTTGACGCGTATCTCGTGCGCTTCGCGGTGGAAGACGAAGAGATCGAGGGCGAGGAGCGCCAGGACGACTACGTTGAATCCGACCCAGATCGCGAGATCGCTCATTCGTGTCCCTGGCGCTCGAATTCATGTGACCAGGGCGCGTCGGGGAGCGACGCCAGCCGCTCCCCGGCCCCGGACTCGCCGGAGTTCATCGACGGGCCCCGGCAGTCATGGAAGCGGCCAGTCGCTCCAGCCGCGCAATGCGCTCCTCCGTCGTCGGGTGCGTGGAGAAGAGGCGCTGAATCCCGCCCCGGTGAGCCGCGAGCGGATTGACCTGCGCCAGCGGGGCCACGGCCGGCGGGACGTTCATCGGGATCTGCCGCGCCGCCATCTCGAGCTTGCGCAGCGCGCCGGCGAGGGCGAGCGGCTTGCCGCAGATCTCGGCGCCCACCGCGTCCGCCTTGAACTCGCGCTGACGGCTGATCGCGAACTGGATCAGCATCGCCGCGATCGGC
Organism: uncultured Gemmatimonadaceae bacterium; assembly: GCA_964410055.1. Taxonomy (GTDB): domain Bacteria; phylum Gemmatimonadota; class Gemmatimonadetes; order Longimicrobiales; family RSA9; genus CALBZE01. Next base: position 625 of record CAYPGK010000033.1, read on the forward strand.
GCGACGATCGCCATGAGGAGCGCGGCGAAGGGGTTGCCGTTGTCGTCGTCGCGACCGCCGGCGAACATCATCCCCCACACCGCCATGTCGCCGATGAAAGAGATCGCACCGGCGAGGGTCGCGGTGAAGGTCTGGAGCAGCATGTCGCGGTTCTTGATGTGCGCCAGTTCGTGCGCGATCACGCCCTCCATCTCGTCCCGGTCGACCAGGCGCATGAGCCCGGCCGTCACGCACACCACCGCGTTCTCGGGGTTGCGCCCCGTCGCGAACGCGTTCGGCTGCTGGTGCGGCGCGATCGCGACCGTCGGCATCGGCAGACCCGCCCGCTGACGCAGACGGTCGACCATGGCGTACAGCTCCGGTGCATCGCGCTCGGTCACGACCTGCGCGCGGTACATGCGCAGGACCATCTTGGAGGACGAGTAGTACATGACGAAGTTCATCACGCCGGCCATGAGCAGCGCGAAGACCATCCCGCCCTGACCGCCGATCGCACCGCCGAGCAGCACGAAGAGCGCGGTGAGACCGGCCATCAGGACAAAGACCTTGACGTTGTTCATCCTCACCTCTCCACGAGAACGGCCAAACAAAAAAGGCGAATCCTTCGCGCGTACGAACCCCGGGGGGTCCATCACGTGCGAAGGTCTCGCCTATTCCGAGGGAACCGACCGGACCGTGCGCCCGAGGGCGCAGTCTTGACGACCCGGCCGCGCAGGCTTTCGCACCCGCGTGGCTACTCCCCTTCCGCTGTCGTGAAAGATAGCAGAATCGGGGCCGCGACTCAAGCCCGGCGCCGACCGGGCCATGCCGGGCCTCCACCCAGATCCCGCGGTTCGGACGCGACCCGGGTGGACGAAGGTCGTGCGTCCGGCCCCGGCAACAAGTTACATTCAGGCGGGTACCTCCGCATCGAAAGGCGGGAGCCGCGCGTGCTCCCGCATCCCCGGACCGCGTGGACGTGTCGATGAACCGCATGCGACGCTTCGCACCACTCCTCCTTGCGCTGCTGGCCGTGGCCAGCGCGTCGGAGGCGCGGTCCGCGCGCGCCCTGGCGCTGACCTCGCAGATGTCGGCCGCGCCGGTCGGCACGGCGCCGCGCGACGTCCTCTCGGCCGGCGGCCATCTCCCGGACCCGACGTACCTGGCGCCCGAGGGAATCTCGCTGGACCCGCTCTCGGAGCGGGGCGGCTCGCCGCATCGCCTTCCGCCCGGCGCCGCGCGGCACGCCGAGCCGGGCGCCGCTTCCGTGCGCACGATCGCACCGGAGCACAGCCGCGTCCGTTCGCTCCAGCGGTTGCACCTCGACTTCGCGGCGATCCTCGCCGCGTCGCGAGCGGGCGTCCTCTCATCCCTGAACCAGGCGCATCCTCCTCCCCATCCGGCGTGAGGCCGGGGCCGCTGCGGGCCCCGCGCAACCGAACGACCGGTGACCGAACCACCCCCGTGCTCCGGGCCGGGGCCGTGGTCCGGCCACGTCCATCACCGAAATCGGAACCCGGGCAGCACGTCCCCTGAGGACGTGCTCCCCTGAAGGGAGGAGGGCAATCATGATCCTCACGACGGCACTCGTGCAGGCCGCGGAGAGCAGCGGCCTCACGATCGGACAGATCCTCGCGGACATCCCGCGCGATGGCCCGGCGATCTTTCTGTACGTGATCACTGCGGCCTCGATCGGGCTGATCCTGTGGGCGCACCGCGGGAAGAAGGGCGATGATTCCGCGGACGGAGGCGACGCGTCGGGCACCTGATTCCGCGCGAAGTCGGCGGACGGGTGCGACGCGCCGTGCACCTGAGTCCGGCGTGAAGTCGACGGACGGGTGCGTCACGCAGGACGCCTGACCCGACACACCCGGCGTCCTGGCCTGCCCCGAGCCGATCGCGGCCGTGCGGGAGATGCCCGCACGGCCGCGATCGCTTTCAGGGCTCCGAACCGGCGCCGGCCCCGGTACATACGTTGCACTGCGCGCCCCCGTGAAGCGGCTTCCGGGCATCTCACGGCTCCAGCGCACGTCGTGGTGGAGGAACGGCCGTCGCCACGTGGAGGGCGTGCTCTTCACCGTGGTGCGGTGGCTCGCGCCGCTCGTGCGCGGGCTCTACTCGGCGGTCGGGCTCGTCCTGATCATCGGGCTAGCGGCGGCGGCCGGCGCGTTGTTCGGCTTCGCGAAGCTCGCCGAGTCGGTCCTCGAGGGCGACACGCTCTGGCTGGACCGACGGATCCTGCTCTGGATCGACTCCATCGCGCGGCCGTGGCTGGACGTGGCCGCTCTCGAAATCACGTCGCTCGGCTCGCCCGTCGTCGTGGCGACGCTCGTCCTCGTCGCCGGTGCATTCCTCTGGCTCGCCCGGCGACGCGCCCACGCCCTGCTCCTCTGGATCGGCGCCGCCGGCGGCGTGGTGCTCAGCCAGACGCTGAAGCTGGCGTTCGAGCGGCCGCGCCCACGCGTCTTCGAGTGGCGAGTCCACCACGTCGGCTCGTACTCCTTCCCCTCGGGACACGCGACGACGTCGATGATCATCTACGCTATGCTGGCGTACGTGATCCTGGAGCTCGACCCGCCGCAGCCGGTCAAGCGGCTCACCGTCGCGCTCGCCGTGGTGATCATCACCCTGGTCGGGCTCTCGAGGCTGTACCTGGGCGTGCACTACCCGACCGACATCCTGGCGGGGTACGCGGTCGGCTTCGCCTGGGCGACGCTGTGCGCGTTCAACCTCCGTGTGATCGACTACATCCGGGGGCAGCGACGGGGCGATTCGTAAAGCCCCTTCTCTCCGGGCGGCGCATCGCATACATTTTTTCGTCCACATCGATCATCCGTGGCCAGGGCCCCACGCTCGACCCGATACGAGACAAACCCATGCGTACCCAGTCGGCCACCCTCATCTTCTGCATCCTTGCGGCCACGGCGTGCGGTGGCGCCGCCCGGGGCACCGGAGACGCGGCCGCGGATCCGCAAGCCACCCGGGCCTCCGAGATCGAGGCGATCTTCCGCGCCCGTCAGGACAGCGCCCGCATGCGCTTCACCGAGGCCGATGTCCACTTCATGACCGGGATGATCGCGCACCATGCGCAGGCGCTCGTGATGGCGGCGATGGCGCCGACGCACGGTGCGAGCCCGGCGATCCGCACTCTGGCGGCGCGCATCTACAACGCGCAGGAGGACGAGATCGCCACCATGCAGCGCTGGCTGCGCGACCGGGGCCAGCCGGTCCCCGAGGTGCACGCCGACGGCGGCCACGTAGTGGTGCACGGTGCGCATCACCACATGGACATGCCCGGGATGCTGACGCCGGAGCAGCTCGAAACTCTGGACCGGGCACGCGGCCCGGAATTCGACCGGCTCTTCCTGACCTTCATGATCGAGCACCACCGCGGCGCCGTCATCATGGTCCGCGAGCTGTTCGCGACCGATGGCGCCGGCCAGGACGCGGAGATCTTCCGCTTCGCCTCCGACGTGCAGGTCGACCAGACCACCGAGATCGCGCGGATGGAGCGGATGCTCTCGGCCCTGGCCGCGGACGGCGGCACGCCGTGATCCTCCCGCAGTCGCCCAAACTCCAGCCACTCGAGGCGCAAGAAAGGAATCCGACATGACACACCGAACGCCCTCCCCCACCGGCCGTGTTCGGCCGAAGGCGGCCCGTCCGTGGTCGCCGGCGCTCGCACTCGGGCTGTTCGCCGCGCTCGCGTGCGGCCCGACGATGAACACCTCGGCCGACCTCTCGCCCGGGATCGAGCCGACGCTCGAGCCGCGCACCGTCGCCCGGCCGGGCGGCGCGCCGGCAGCCGATCCGCGCGTCGGGCTCCGGGCCGGTCTCATGGATGCCGAGGAAGCGATCTGGAACCTGCGCCACGTCTCCCTGACGCCGCCGGCCGCCGACTTCATCGGCGTGACGAACTCCGACCTGGCGTTCACGGGCAACTACGTGATCCAGGGCAACTACAACGGCTACCAGGTCTGGGACATCTCGGACCCGGCGCGGCCAGAGCTGGTGATCGGCTTCCTTTGCCCGGCGTCGCAGAGCGACGTGTCGGTCTACAAGAACCTGCTCTTCGTCTCGGGCGAGGGGTTCGAGGGGCGGCTCGACTGCGGCACGCAGGGGGTGCCGCATGCGGTCAGCAAGGACCGGCTGCGCGGGATCCGGATCTTCGACATCAGCGACATCCGCAACCCGAAGTACGTCGCGAACGTGCAGACGTGCCGCGGCTCGCACACGCACACGGTCGTGGAGGACCCGAACGATCCGGAGAACGTCTACATCTACGTCTCCGGCTCGGCGCCGGTCCGTCCGGCCGAGGAGCTGCCGGGGTGCGTGAGCGCGCCGCCGTCCGAGGACCCGAACTCGTCGCTGTTCCGGATCGAGGTCATCCGGGTTCCGCTGGCCGACCCGACGCAGGCGGCGATCGTGAACTCGCCGCGCATCTTCGAAGGGCTGACCGAGCCGCCGCGCCACGGCGCCTCACCGGTGGACCTGGTGGAGATCGAGCAGGCGCGCGCGCGGGGCGCGTTCATCGTCGAGATCATGGGCGAGCCGATGGTGCTGCCGGACCAGTACGCCAACCGGATGCTCGCCGACTTCGTCGCGAGCCGCGGCGGCACGGGCGCGCCGACGGCGGCCGACAGCGCCGCGTTCCGTGAGGAGCTCCCGCGCATCATCGCGCGGATGATCGGCCAGCCGGAGACCCCGGACGGCGAGCGCCCCGGCCCGACGCAGTGCCACGACATCACCGCCTACCCGGCGATCGGGCTGGCCGGCGGCGCCTGTGAGGGGTACGGGCTCCTCCTCGACATCCGCGATCCGGCCAACCCGGTGCGGATCGCCGCCGTCGCCGACTCGAACTTCTCGTACTGGCACTCGGCCACGTTCAGTAACGACGGCAGCAAGATCCTCTTCAGCGACGAGTGGGGCGGCGGCGGGCAGCCCAAGTGCCGCGCCGGCGACCCGCTGGAGTGGGGCGCGGACGCGATCTTCACCATCGAGAACGGCCGGCTCGTCTTCCAGAGCTACTACAAGATGCCGGCGCCGCAGACGCCGCTCGAGAACTGCGTCGCCCACAACGGCTCGATGATCCCGATCCCCGGCCGTGACGTCATGGTGCAGGCCTGGTACCAGGGCGGGATCTCGGTCTTCGACTTCACCGATCCGAAGAACCCGATCGAGATCGCGTTCCACGACCGCGGCCCCATCGATCCGAACCAGATGGTGATGGGCGGCTCGTGGTCGGTCTACTGGTACAACGGGCTGCTCGTCAGCTCGGAGATCGCGCGCGGCCTCGACATCTTCGAGCTCGTGCCGAGCGAGTACCTGACGCAGAACGAGATCGACGCGGCGAACACCGTCCGCCTCGAGTACCTGAACGCCCAGGGCCAGCCGCAGTACGTCTGGCCGGCCTCCTTCGCGCTGGCGCGTGCCTACGTCGACCAGCTCGAGCGCTCGAAGGGACTCTCCGCCGACCGCATCGCCTCGGTCCGGCAGTCGCTCGCCGGCGCCGAGCGCGCGTCCGGCGCCGCCCGCCGCGACGCGCTGAACCGCCTCGCCTCCCAGCTCGAGGCCGAGGCCGGATCCTCGAGCGACGCGAAGAAGGTGCGCATGCTCGTCGACGCCGTCCGCGACCTCGCGGCCGAGTCGTGAGCCCGGGGCACGACCTCGGATCGAGCTGATCCAATTCCGGGCCGGCGCGGAGCATGCGCCGGCCCGGTCGTTTTTCGAGGAAGCGCGGTGGCGGTCCCGGACCGGTCGGGCGCTCGCGCGCGGAGGCATCCGAGAGTCGTATGCGCTGGCATCCCAGGGCCGCGTGCGTCGACATCCCCGGGCCGCGTGCGTCGGCATCTCCGGGCCGCATGCGTCGGCATTTCCGTGACGCAAACGTCTGCGCCCCGGTGTCGGATGCGGCTGCACCCCCGTGGCGAACGCCTCCTGCATCGCCTCCTTGCGGAATCGGGAAACCGGGATCCACGTTGGCACTCGACCATCGACGCCACACCCGTAGCCCCGGGTGCGGACGTCGAGCGAGAACGAAACCCGATCCGAGGCGCGTATGCACGATCACGAATCGAACCCCACGCCGGACGCGCCTCATGAGGACGTCCAGAAGAGCCAGGGAGGCGGGTGGGGCACCGGCGATGGGCCGGGCGGGAAGGCTCATGACCATGGCGTGAGCCCGCAGCCTGAACCGCCGTTGGAGCCCGGCTACCCGGAGCACCCTGAACTCGCGCACGAGCCGGGGCACTTGCCCGGCCCGAATCGGGGCTCGGCACACGATCACGCCGGACACGAAGATCACGACGCCCACGCCGGCCACAGCGTCGAGATGTTCCGCGACCGCTTCTGGCTCTCGCTCCTCCTCACGATCCCGACGCTCATCTGGAGTGACGCGATCCAGGGATGGCTCGGCTACACCGCGCCGGAGTTTCCGGGCTCCGCCTGGATTCCGCCGCTCTTCGGGACCGCGGTCTTCCTGTACGGCGGGCGAGTCTTCGTCCAGGGCGCGGCGCAGGAGCTGAAGGACCGCCGCCCGGGGATGATGACGCTGATCACGCTCGCGATCGGCGTCGCGTTCGTGTTCAGCGCGGCGGTCACGCTCGGGTACCGGGGGATGGCGTTGTGGTGGGAGCTGTCGACGCTGGTCACCGTCATGCTCCTCGGGCACTGGATGGAGATGCGCTCGATCCGTCAGGCGAGCGGCGCGCTGCAGGAGCTAGCGAAGCTGCTCCCGACGACAGCGACGCGGGTGCTGGACGGCGGCCGCACGGAGGAGGTCCCGCTGGACGCGCTGCGCGAAGGCGACGTCGTGCTGGTGCGCCCGGGCGCCGCGATCCCCGCCGACGGCGTGGTCCGCGACGGTGCGAGCGCGGTCGACGAGTCGATGATCACGGGCGAGTCGCGCCCGGTGGAGAAGCGTGAAGGCGACGACGTCGTCGGCGGGACGGTGAACGGCGCGGGCTCGCTGCGCGTCGAGGTAACGAAGACGGGCGATCGGACGGCGCTCGCAGGGATCATGCGCCTCGTCGCGGAGGCGCAGACGTCGCGCTCGCGGGCACAGGCGCTGGCCGACCGGGCGGCGTTCGCGCTGACGCTGGTCGCGATCGGCGCGGGCGCGCTCACGCTCGCCGCCTGGCTCGCGGTCGGAGCGCCGGCGTCGTTCACGATCGAGCGCGTCGTCACCGTGCTGGTCATCGCGTGCCCGCACGCGCTCGGGCTCGCGATCCCGCTGGTCGTGGCGATCTCGACGACGCTCGGCGCGAGGAACGGGCTCCTGGTCCGGGATCGCCGCGGCCTCGAGCGGGCGCGGGAGGTCGACACCGTCGTCTTCGACAAGACCGGGACGCTCACGCTCGGCGAGTTCCGGGTGGTGGAAATGGCAGTGTCGGCCGGGGACGCGGGCGAGCGGGGCCGCGCAGCGCCCGAGGACCGCCGCGAGGGCGGTCGCGCGGCGGACGGGAGCGCCGCACCGGTCGCGACGTCCGCCGACGAGCGCGAAGCCCTCGCCCTCGCGGCCGCGCTCGAGCGAGACAGCGAGCACCCGATCGCGCGGGCGATCGTGTGGAGCGCGGAGGAGGCGGGGATCGAGATCCCGGCGGCACAGGGCTTCGAGGCGATCCCCGGCCACGGCGTGCGCGCCCGCGTCGACGGGCGCGAGCTGGCGATCGGCGGGCCGGCGCTCCTTCGGCGACGCGGCGTCGCCTTGCCGGCGGAGTTGCAAGCGGCGGTCGAGCGGGCCTCGGCGAGGGGGCATACTGCGGTCGTCCTGCTGGAAGGCGACGAGGCGCTCGCCGTCTTCGCCGTAGCCGACGCGATCCGGCCCGAATCGTACGACGCCGTGCGACGGCTCCACGAAGCGGAGATCGAGGTGGTGATGCTGACCGGCGATGCGAAGCCCGTGGCCGAAGCGGTGGCCGCCGAACTCGGCATCGATGTCGTCCTGGCCGAGGTGCTCCCGGAGCAGAAGGTCGAGCGGGTCCGGGAGCTCCAGGCGGAGGGGCGGCAGCTCGCCATGGTCGGCGCCGGGGTCAACGACGCTCCCGCACTCCTGACCGCGGACGTCGGGATCGCGATCGGCGCGGGGACCGACGTCGCCGTCGAGGCAGGCGACGTCGTCCTGGTCCGGAGCGACCCGCGCGACGTGCCCCGCATCCTCGAGCTGAGCCGGGCGACGTATCGGAAGATGGTGCAGAATCTGTGGTGGGCCGCCGGCTACAACATCGTCGCGATCCCGCTCGCCGCGGGGGTGCTGGCCAGCCGGGGGATCCTGCTGCACCCCGCGGTCGGCGCAATCCTCATGTCCGCGAGCACGGTGATCGTCGCACTCAACGCGCAGCTGCTGCGGCGGGTGCGGTTGTGAACGGGAGTGCCCGCGGGGGCCGGCCGCGCGAATCAGCCGCCGGCTCGGCGCCGGGCGTGCCAGCTTGCCTGACCGGCGCCGGGCTCCGGCCCGAATCAGGCGCCGGCCCGGGCGCAGGGCCGACGGTTTCGCCTGCCCGGCGCCGGGCCTGCTAGCTCCCCGGCCAGACGCCGGACCTGCTAGCTCGCCGGCCAGACGCCGGTCCTGCTAAACGCCTGCCCGCCCCCGGCCCGGCTAGACCGCCGGCCCGACACCAGGCGCCCGCCGCGCGCGCCCTTCTCTCATAGCGGCGCCCAACGCGCCCCCTCTCACAGGAGCGCTTCCGCCACGAGCTCGTACGACCGCATCCGCTCCTCGTGGCTGTGGATCATCGACGAGATCATGATCTCGTCGGCGCCGGTGTCGCGGACCATCGCCTCGATCCGTTCGCGGACCGTCTCCGGCGTGCCGACGATGGCGAGCTCGCGCTGGTTGCGCACCACGGCGAGGTCGAAGGGGGTGTAGTCGTACGCCGTCGCCTCCTCGGGGCTCGGCAGCCGGGCGAACTCACCGCGGCGTAGACGGACCCACGAGAGATCCATGCTCCGGGCCAGGTAGTCGGCGCGCTCCTCCGTCTCCGCGCAGAACACCGTCGCCGCCACGATCACGTGCGGCCGTTCGAACCACTCGGACGGCTGGAACGCCTCGCGGTACGCGTCGAGCGCCGGGCCGGGCGGCGTCGGGCTGAAATGGCTGGCAAAGCCGTAGCCGAGCCCCAGCGATCCGGCGAAGCGTGCACTCGCCCCACTCGAGCCGAGGATCCAGACCGGTGGCAGCCGCACGTCGTCCGGTACCACTCGCACCTTGTGGAAGGGGTGGTCTTCCGGGAAGGCGCGCCGGGAGAGCGTGAGCAGCTCGGTGAGCTGCGCCGGGAACTGCTCCGCGTCGAAGGGGCGAAGCGCGCTCGACGTCACCGGGTCGGTCCCCGGCGCCCGGCCGATCCCCAGGTCGATGCGCCCCGGGTGCAGCGCCTCGAGTGTGTGGAACGCCTCGGCGATCCTGAGCGGCGCGTGGTTCGGGAGCATGATCCCGCCCGAGCCGACGCGGATCCGCTCCGTCGCCGCCGCCACGTGCGCGATCAGGACCTCAGGCGACGAGCTCGCGATGCTCGGCATCCCGTGATGCTCCGCGAGCCAGAAGCGCGTGTACCCCACGCGCTCGGCCAGGCGCGCCAGTTCGACCGAATTGCGCAGCGCCTGCGTCGACGATGAGCCGGTCCCGACGGGCGCCAGGTCCAGGACGGAAAGCGACGTCGCCATCCTCAGACCGTGCAGCTCCCGTCCGCGCAAGCCGCGGCATCGTCGTCGCCCCCGGCGCGCTCGGAGTCGTCGCCACCATCGACGCTCGCGGAGCCGTCGTCGCCCCCGGCTCGCTCTGCTTCGATATCTGCCGCCACCTGCTCCAGAGCCTGGAGGAACGTCGATGCCGGCTGCGCACCCTGCACCGCCCACTTCCCCTCGAAGACGAACGTCGGGACCGCCGTGATCCCGAGACGGCGCGCGTCGTCGATCTCCGACCGCGTCTCCGCCTCACCCTCGCCCGATGCCAGGTAGGACCTCACGCGCTCGCCGTCCATCCCCACCGACTCCGCAAGCGACGTCAGCAGGTCGTGATCGGCCACGTCGCCGCCCTCCGAGAAGTGGGCCTCGAAAAGCTTCTCCACGAGCGCGCGCTGCACCGCCGGGCCGTACTCCCGCTCAGCGAGTCGCAGCAGCCGATGCGCGGTGAGCGTGTTCACCGACAGCGCCCGGTCCCACGCCATCTCGATCCCCTCGACGCGTGCGTTCTCCGAGACGCGCTCCAGCATGCCGTCCACTCGGTCGCCGAAGCGACGCCTCAGGTACTCCATCATCGGCACCGCCTCCGCCGGCGCCTCCGGATCGAGCTGGTACGACCGGTAGACCACCTCGACCCGGTCCCCGCCCGGGTACGCCGCCAACGCACGCGCGAACCGGCGCTCCCCGATGTAGCACCACGGGCACGCCACGTCCGAGTAGATCTCGACCTTCATTTCACCCTTCCTTTATTTGGAACCGCCGATCGCGACCAGGATCCGCTCCAGCGCGGCGCGGTCGGCCGCCCCGAGCGATGCGTCGAACTCCGCCTGCACCGCCGCCAGCCGGGCCGCCCCCTCCACCGCCCGCGTCCACCCATCGGACGTCAGCTCCGCAAGGACGGAGCGCCGGTCCGAGGGATCCGGCACACGACGCACCAGGCCGTCCGCCTCGAGCCGGTCGACGAGCTGCGTCACGTTCGAGCGCACGCAGCTCAACCGCTCGGCGAGCACGCCGAGCGGGAGCGGCTCGCCGGCCTCGGCGAGCTGCGCGAGCACGCCGAACCGGGCCGTCGAAAGCCCCACGTCGGCCATCGCCTCCTCGAGCCGGCCCTCGAGAAACTGTGCCGCGCGGAGGAAGGCGAGGATCTGAGGCGCGTGAGAGACTGCATCGCGCCGGCGGATTTCGTTCATAGGTGAACGATAACGGGACGAGGTCGGACGGGTCAACCGGTGGACCGGCTCTTGCCTCAGCGTACCTGACTCCGCTGGCTTAGCGTACCCGCGCTGGCTTAGCGTACCCGCGCTGGCTTAGCGTACCCGGTACCCGCTTAGCGTACCCGGCTCCGAAATCCAGAGTTGCTACCCACGGTCATGC
>CAYPGK010000033.1:11755-23414 GCA_964410055.1 uncultured Gemmatimonadaceae bacterium
GTACCCGCTTAGCGTACCCGGCTCCGAAATCCAGAGTTGCTACCCACGGTCATGCGCCAGACCCACACGGCCATGAGGCCGCACCATACCCGACACCCGGCCGACTTCTCTACCTCGCACCCGGAAACCGCGTGGACACGCGGAGTCCCTCACACGGACGATGCCCGCATGCCGTCCCGGTGCCGTTGAAGCAGGAGATAGTGAAATGGAGCAATACTGGAAATCGGTGCCAGGTCCGCTTCTTCTTTTCCTCGCCTTGGCCACCACCGCCTGCAACGGCCGCCCGCCCGAGCCACCCCCGACCACCACGGCCGAGCCCCAGCATCCTGGCGCCCCCGAATGCGAGCCGCTCGAGACGAGGCCGCCGAACGCTCCGGATCAGGCGCCGGCATTCGAGGGGCAGACGCGGGCGTGCGGCGTGGAGTCGGGGGTGGCGTACACCGTGGAGGTCGTTGCGCGGGGCCTCGAGCATCCGTGGGCGGTAGAGCCGCTGCCGGGCGGTGGGTTTCTGGTGACGGAGCGACCAGGGCGGATGCGGATCGTGTCGGCGACGGGTGTGCTGGGCGAGCCGATCGCCGGGCTGCCGCGGGTAGACGCCCGCGGGCAGGGCGGGCTGCTGGACGTCGCATTGAGTCCGGATTTCGAATCGGACCATACGGTGTTCTGGAGTTATGCGGAGCCGCGCCAGGGCGGGAACGGGACGGCGGTCGCGCGCGGCGTCCTGTCGCCGGATGGCAGGCGGCTGGACCAGGTCCATGTGATCTTCCGGGCGCACCCCACTTACGACGGCAGGGCGCACTTCGGCTCGCGCCTTGCTTTCGGTCCGGACGGGATGCTCTACGTCACGACGGGCGACCGATTCGACACGCCGATGCGGATGCACGTGCAACGCACGGACAACCATCTGGGGAAGGTGCTCCGGATCCGGCCGGACGGCACTGCGCCGCCGGACAACCCGTTCGTGGGTGAGCCGGACGCGCGCCCGGAGGTGTGGTCGCTGGGTCACAGGAACGTTCAGGCGATGGCGTTCGACCCCGAGGGGCGGCTCTGGATCGTGGAGCACGGTCCACGGGGCGGAGACGAGCTGAACCTGATCGAGGGCGGCCGCAACTACGGCTGGCCGCTGGTCTCGTACGGCGAGGAGTACAGCGGCGAGCCGATCGCGACGGCGGAGACGGACCGGCCCGGGTACGTGCAGCCGGTCTACTACTGGGACCCGGTGATCGCACCGTCGGGCGCCGAGTGGTACACGGGCGCGGCGTTTCCGGAGTGGCGGGGAAGCCTCTTCATCGGTGCACTCCGCGAGGCGCGGCTGGTGCGTCTCGTAGTCGAGGGCGGGCGAGTCACGGGCGAGGAGCACCTGTTGGAGGACCGGGGGCGGCGCATCCGCGACGTTCGGCAAGGGCCGGACGGGCTGCTGTACGTGGTGACGGACGAGGAGGACGGGGAGTTCTGGCGGATCGGTCCTCGGCGGTGAGGAGGCGACACGGTCACGATCATGGATCAGCCCGGGGGAGTCGATGCCGCCGTGTACAGGCTGGGCTGGCGGGAGCGCATTACGCGCTTCGCTTCCATCTTCGTCATCCTCTCACTGGCCGCCCTGGCGGTCATCCCGGTCGTGATCGTCCGTGAGGTGTCGCGGGCGATCGACGAGAACTCACAGACCTTCGAGCCCGCAAGGAGGCGAGTCCGCGATCTGAGATTCCTGTACGAGCACCAGGTGGCCGAGCTGCGGGGGTTGGTGCTCACCGGTGACGTGCGCTTTCTGCAGAGCTACCAGGATGCGCGACGCACGGAACAGGAGACGCTCGACCGCCTCACGCCGTTGATCTTCCGGATCGGATCCGATGCGCCGGAGCGGCTCGAAGAAGTCATCCGGTACTCCACTCTCTGGCATGCTGCGAACGATTCGCTCCTGGCCGGCGCGCTCACGATCGAGCAATACGTGGAACGCCTGCCCCGCCAGTTCGCGCTGAACGATTCGACGGTGATCGCGGCCGAACGTCTCGCAGCGGTGATCGACCGGCAGGCGGTACGGTTCTTCGGTGGCCTGGGCGACGCCGTCGAACGCCAGCTCGCGACGGGTCTCGCACTCGGCGTCCTCGCCCTCGCGGCCGCGATCGTCGTCGGCTGGTTCGCTCGGCGCCAGGCACGGCTGTCGTCGGCGCTGGCCCGCTCGATCGCGGAGGAGCGGCGGCTGCGAGAGCAATCGGAGAGGCGGCGAGTGCAGATCGAGCGGATCACCGAGAGCCGGAGCCGACTCATGCGCGGCTTCGGGCACGACGTGAAGAACCCGCTCGGCGCGGCGGACGGCTACCTTCAGCTCCTGGAGGAGGGGATCCTCGGCGAGCTCGAGCCGAGGCAGCGGGAGAGCGTGGCGAACGCCCGTCGCGCGATCGGCGCAGCACTATGGCTGATCGAGGACCTGCTCGAGCTGGCGCGGACGGAGGTGGGTCAGGTCGAGGTGCATGTGACGCCACTCCAGGTCGGCCGCGTGATGGAGGAGGCGGTCGAGCAGTACCGGGCTCAGGCGGAAGCCAAGGGGATCGCCATCACGGTCGACTTCCCGGCGGACCTCCCCGAGATCGAGTCCGACTCGCACCGCATCCGCCAGATCCTCGGAAATCTGCTCTCGAACGCGGTCAAGTACACCGACCGGGGCGGCGTCACGATCCGGGCGCGCACCGCAGCCGATGGCGACGCGCCCGGCCCGGGTCGCTGGATCGCCGTCGACGTCATAGACACGGGGCCGGGCATCCCCGAAGAGGAGCAACGATTCCTGTTCCAGGAATTCTCGCGCCTGAAGACCGGAGAGGGGAAGCGAGGCGCCGGGATCGGCCTCGCCATGGCGCGTCGCATCGCCCGGGCGCTCGACGGCGACGTCACCGTCGACAGCGAGCCCGGCAGGGGCTCGACCTTCACCCTCTGGCTACCGGCGGATGGCGGGCCGGCACAGCAGGCGCTCGCCGCGGATTGACAGCGTATACATCCCGCCCGGCGGCGCAGCGGATCATCAGAGCGACGCCCGACGCGCCGCTCGTCTCGGACCACCGGCCTCCGTCAGAGCGACGTCCCGCCCGATGCCGCGCCACCCGCGCCGGCCGTGCCACCCACGTCGCCCGCGCCGGCCGCCCCTCCGTCAGACACGCCCCCGCGCCTCATCCCTTCGCGCATCATCCGCCGTCGAGAGCCCTGGATCTCACGCATCCGCTCGCGCTGCTCGTCGGTCAACACCGCATCCACCTCCCGCCGCGTCTCCTCGACGATCGCGCGGAACCGGGGGTTGTACTCGCGGGCGAGCGCCCGGACGCGCAGCCGGTTCTCTTCCATAATGCTGTCGATCGCCGCCTTCTGCTCCGCCGTGAGCTCGAGCGCCTCGGACATCTCGTGACTGAAGCGCAGCCCCCCCATGTGGCCGGGTCGCATGGTACCCGTCGGCATCGTCATGCCGCCCCGTCGAGGCGCCCGCGGCCCCGGCTCGAGCGATTCCACGCCCGCCGGTGCGGGCCCGGCGAGGAGCGCGCGGCCGATGAGGGCGCGGTCCAGCACGACGCCGACCAGGACGCCGAGCACCCCCACCAGCGTGAGCAGGGTCGCCGCCTTGGCGCGTGGTCCCGGATCGAATGTCAGTCGCTTCACGGTTCCTCCCCTTCGTAGCCGAGGAGCGCCAGGGTGAGCGCATCCTCTGCGGATCCGTCGCCGAAGAGCGGGCCGGCCTCGGCGGCCAGCACGTCCTCCAGCGTCATCGGCACCGCCGCGAACGTCTCGTGATCCACGATTCGAGGTGCGATCGGCAAGCCGCCGAGCACCAGGACGAGCGCGGCCGCGGCCGCCGACACTGCCGTGATCGGGATCCCGCGCGATGCCCACGCCGCCACCTCGTCCCACCACCGCCGGCGCACCGTCGTCCGGGCGAGGATCTGCGTCGCCTGCGCCATGACTCGCCCGTGCAGCGCGTCCCAATCCACGGCATCGAGCGGCGGCTCCGGGCTCGCGGCACGGAGCGCCCGCCGGAGCGCGTCAGGCGGGGGCGCGTGACCACGCCGTTCGTCGTTCATCGTTCCTCCTCCAGTAGTGGAGCGAGTGCCTCTCGCAGCGTCCGCCGGGCCTGGTGCAGGTGCCAGCGCACGGTCCCGTCCGAAAGCCCCATGATCTCCGCGGCCTCGGCGCTCGTGAACCCCTCGAGTTCGACGAGCTGGACGATGGTGCGCTGGCGCTCGGGGAGCGATGCCGTCGCCTGCTTCAGGCGACGTCGCAGCTCGGCCCGCTCCGCGGCGCCGTCCGGCGGCGTGCCGTCCGCCCGCACATCCTCCGGGATCGCCTCCGTCCGGCGCACCGAGCGCGCCCGGCGGTAGTTCAGCGCCCCGTTCACGACGATGCGATACATCCACGGCGCGAACGGCCGGCGGGGCTCCAGCGACCCGAACCGCTCGAGCGCCCGGAGGAACGCCTCCTGCACCACGTCCTCGGCGTCCTCCCTGTGCTCCAGGATGCGATAGGCAATGGAGAAGGCGCGACGCATGTGCCGCCGAACCAGCTCGCCGTACGCCTCGGCGTCGCCGGCGCGGACGCGTTCGACCAGACGCGCGTCCGGTGCCGGGTCCGGCGCGGCATCGTGCGCACCGGCCCCGGCGCTCGAACGGAGCGGCGCCCCCATCCCCATGCGCCCCGAATCGCGCTACCGCCCCGGCCGCTCCGCCGGGTTGCCGTGCGCGCCGGAGCCGTGCCCGCGCATCTGGCCCCTGCCCGGGCGTGCGCCGCGACGATGATGCTCGCCCATGCGCTCCTTCCGCAGCTCATCGAGGCGAGCCTTCTGCTCGTCCGTCAGGACCTCGCGCGCCTCCTGCAGCGCGGCGCGGTGGTTCTCCGCGAGCTGCCGAAGCGTGGGGCGCAGCGCCTCCATCCGCTCCCGCACCTCGCCGCGGACCGCCTCCCGCCGCTTGCGCAGCGCCTCGCGCTGCTCCGGGGTCAGCTGCTGCATGCGCTGGCGCATCTCCTCGCGACGCTCAGCCGACATCTGCTCCCGGCGCTGGCGCATCTCCGCACGCATCTGCTCGCGCTGCTCCGGCGTCATCTGCTCCCAGCGCTCGCGCATCTCCTCATGGCGCTTGCGCAGCTCCTCGCGACGCTGGTGCATCTCCTCGCGACGCTGGCGGAGCGCCTCACGCTGCTCCTCCGTGAGCGACTCCATGCGGGCCGCGCGCTGCTCGCGCGTCTCGCGCTGCCTCGCCTGGAGCTCCTCGCGGAGCGGGCGGTTCTTCTCCTCGAGGCGAGCGCGAATCGCTTCGAGACTCGAGACCTGCTCCGCGGTCAGCGCGAGCGCCTCACGGTGCTCGAGGATCCGGGCGATCGGGTCGCCCATCCTCATCATCCGGGCCGCCCGTGGCTGGCCGGGCTCCGGTGTCTGGGCTTCCACGGTCGCGAACGACGCGACCAGCGCGATTCCGGTGAGCGGCAACAGTACCCTGCGCATCTGCAACCTCCGAGAGTCTAGCCGTGGAGGCGCGCCGCGCCGTGCGGCCGCCTCCTGGAGTGCATACACGCGAGGGCGTCGAAGTGTTGGGGGGTTGTCAGTGGCCGGCGGCCCCGCGCCGGACCGACGGACTCGAAGGCCCGCACACTTGCGCCGGGTGATGGTTCTCACCGGCTCACGGACCCGCGCCCGTCTACCGGCCTCGCCGGTCCGCCGGACGGCGAACCCTACCTGCCCGCAATTTCGCGCCGGACGACGGGCGCGACCTCCGTGCCGAGCAGCTCGATGGCGCGCATCACCTTCGCGTGCGGCATCGGCCCGACCGTGAGCTGGATCAGGAAGCGCTGGTGCCGGAAGAGTTCGTACTGGAAGAGGATCTTGTCGATGATTTCCTGCGGG
The DNA here is from genome assembly GCA_964410055.1 of uncultured Gemmatimonadaceae bacterium. Lineage (GTDB taxonomy): Bacteria > Gemmatimonadota > Gemmatimonadetes > Longimicrobiales > RSA9 > CALBZE01. The sequence continues at coordinate 17,628 of CAYPGK010000033.1, forward strand.
CTGCCCACGAAGAGCGCGCCGCGCAGCGTGCATTCGGCATCGAACTGCGCCCGCGTGTACGGCCCCCACCCCCGCTCCCTCCCGATCCGGCTCATCACCTCGGCGAACGGCGGAAACGCATCCTCGGCCGCCTGCCGCGCATCGTCGGCGATGAAGCCGTGGGAGTTGATGCTCACGGGGAGGCTGTCCGCATCGTGCCCCGCGCGCGCCGCCGCCTCGCGGTACAGCTCGACCATCGGCCGGAAGCGTTCCGGCGCGCCGCCGATGATCGCGAGCGCCATCGGCAGCCCGAGCGTGCCCGCGCGCACCACCGACTGCGGTGTGCCACCCACCGCGATCCAGACGGGGATCGGGTTCTGTTGCGGCCGGGGGTAGACGGCGAGGTCGTGGATCGAGGGCCGGTGCCGCCCTTCCCACGTCACGCGCTCGTGCTCGCGCAGCTTCAGCAGCAGGTCGAGCTTCTCGGTGAAGAGTTCGTTGTAGTCCGCCAGGTCGTAGCCGAAGAGGGGGAAGCTTTCGATGAACGAGCCGCGCCCCGCCATGATCTCCGCACGTCCCTCGGAGATCAGGTCGATCGTGGCGAACTGCTGGAAGACCCGGACCGGGTCGTCGGAGCTCAGCACCGAAACGGCGCTCGTCAGGCGGATCCGCTTCGTACGCGCCGCCGCGGCCGCGAGCACGATCGCCGGCGCCGAGACCGCGTAGTCCGGCCGATGGTGCTCGCCCACACCGAACACGTCCAGCCCGACCTGGTCGGCCAGCTCGATCTCCTCGAGCAGGTCCCGGATCCGCTTGCCCGCATCGAGCTGCCGGCCCGTGGCCGGATCGACCGGCGTCTCCGCAAAGGTGTAGATCCCGATCTCCATTCGTGTATCTCGGTTACCCGGCGTTGGCGCCGTCCCCGTTCGCCTGGACGACCTTCGCCGTGGTGATGATCTGACCCGTGTGCCGCGTCACGTGCTCGGCCGCGTGGTAGAGGAGGCCGAGCACGGTGCTCGGCAGCCGCTTCCGCCCGACGGCACGCGGCTCGAGCAGCGCGTCGCCGGGCGTGCGCCGCACCTGTTCGAGCGCCCTCCCGATCCCGGCCCGGGCTTCCGTGAGCAGCTCCGCCGCGCCGGGCGCCGGTTCGCCGGGGTTCCCTTCGCGCTTCAGCGCCTCCAACTGCGCTTCGCTCAGCATCTTGCCCCGGGCATACGTCAACAACCGGTCCAGCACGCCCGCGATGTGCATCAGGTGGAACCCGATCGAAGCGACGCCGCCCGGGCGCGCCCAGAGCGCCTCGTCCGGGAGCCCCGGCACGACGCGCCCCAGGTCCCGCTCCGCCTGGATCAGCGCGTGCGCCACCGGCATGAGGTACGGGTCCACGCCCTCGATCGGGCCTTCCAGCCAGGCCTCCGTCGTGCTCATCCTCCCTCCTCCCGCTGCCAGGGTCCCGGATGCGAACGCGAGCAATGTATCCGGCCGGCGCGCAGCCGGAAACCGCTTGAGCGAACGCCCCCGCGTCCCTGGGGCGCGGCGCCCCGCGCCGATTTGCCATCGCCAGCGCCCCGCACAAGATTCCGGCGACGTCGCCGCGGCGCACGGTCTGTTCCGTGCGGGGCCATCGCCGGCGACGTTCGCGCACCGACTACCGACCGACTCGCAGCGCGGAGGACGGATGGAGGACCCCACGACGATCCCCGTTCCCGGCGACGGCGCCCGCGTCCCGGCCCACGCGGCCCGCGCCATCCTCCTCGACGGCCGCCGCCTCGCCGAGGAACGCGCGCCTGGACTTGCCGCCCGCGCGGCGCATATTGCGCAGGAGCGCGGCCGGCCGCCCCGGCTGCTCCTGATCGCGTTCTTCGGGGCCGACGGGCGGGCGCCCAGCGCCGAGATCAAGCTCCGCGCCTGCGCCGCCGTGGGGATCGAGGTCGCGCCGGTCCTCCTGCCCGACGACGCCACGACCGATTACGTCCTCCGGTCCGTCGCCGCCGGGCTGGCCGAGCACGCGGCCGACGCCGCCTTCGTCGAGTTCCCGTTCCCCGACGGCGTCGATGGCGATGCGGTCATGGCGCAAGTGCCCGAATCGCTGGACGTCGACGTCATGACGCCGGGCCGGGTCCGGGAGTACCTCGAGAAGGGCGCGGGAGCGCCGCCGCTCACCATCGCCGCCGCGCTCGCGCTCCTCGACCGCTACGACGTGAGCGTCGCGGGGCTCGACGGGATCGTCGTCGGCGAGCCGGCGCCGTTCAACGAGATGTTCCGCGTGGCGCTGGAGCGGAGAGGCGCGCGGATGCGCCCCGTCGTGCCGCCACACGCGCCCGACCTCGGCGCGTGCGTGCGCGAGGCGCGCCTCGTCGTCGCATCCGCGGCGCGGCCGGGGCTGATCGATTCGGGGACCCTCGCGCCGGGAACCGTGGCCATCGATGCCGGCTACTACAACCCCGGTGGCCGGGGCGACATCGACACGACCGCCGGCACCGCGCACCTGGCCGCTCTCGCGCCCGTCCCCGGCGGCGTCGGCCCCATGACCGTATCGATGCTGCTCGAGCGCGTCATCGACTTCGCCGCGACGCCTCGCATCGTGCCGTGAACCCACCACAACCGGATCAGGACGATGATGCCCAGAACCTTGCTCTTCGCCACGGTGCTCGCGCTCGCCGCCACGCCGGCGTCGGCGCAGGAGACGCCGTACTTCCAGCAGGACGTCGCGTACCGGATCGAGGCCCGCCTCGACGACGTCGCCGAAGTGCTCAACGGTCGGGCGCGCATGCGCTACGAAAACCGCTCGCCCGCCACGCTCGACTCGCTCTACTTCCACCTGCACCTGAACGCGTTCCGCCCGAACAGCGCGTGGGCGCGCCGTGAGCTCGAGTTCGGCAACACCCGCTTCCAGGACCTCGGCCCGGACGATTTGGCGTTCCAGTCGCTGAAGTCGGTCGCCGTCGACGGACAGCCGGTCACGCCGGTCTACCCGGGCGCGCCGGATTCGACCGTCGTCGCCATCCCGCTCTCGCGGCCGCTCGCGCCGGGCGCGGCCGTGACCGTCGACATCGACTGGGACGCGCGCCCCTCGACGCTGCCGCGCCGCCAGGGACGCCAGGGCCGCCAGTACGACTTCGCCCACTGGTTCCCCATCGTCGCCGTCTACGACCGCTCCGGCTGGGCCGTCCGGCCGCACCTCCCACAGGGTGAGTTCTACGGCGAGTTCATGGACTTCGACGTGACGCTCGACCTGGCCGCCGACCAGGTCATCGGCGCGACCGGCGTCCCCGTCGAGGGTGATCCGGGGTGGGCCGACGTCGCCGCGCCCGGCTACGCCGACTCCATCTGGTACCGCCGCGACTACTACGGTGATGTTTCCGCCGCCGAGCCGCTCGGCTTCCTCACCGGCGATGCGCCCGCGGGCCGCAAGCGCGTGCGCTGGCTCGCACGCGACGTCCACAACTTCGCCTGGAGCACCTCGCCCGAGTACATCTACGAGGGCGGCCGCTGGGAGGACATCGCGATCCACGTACTCTACCGCCCCGGCGACGATGATTGGGCCAATGGCCAGGCGCTCGAGCGCACCCGGATCGCGCTAGCCTGGATGGACTCGATCTACGGCGACTACGTCTGGCCGCAGCTCACGAACCTGCACCGCATCGAGAGCGGCGGCACCGAGTTCCCCATGATGATCATGGACGGCAGCGCGTCGCTCGGCCTCATCCTCCACGAGGTCGGGCACAACTACGCCATGGGCATCCTGGCCAACAACGAGTGGAAGGAAGGCTTCCTCGACGAGGGGATGACGTCGTTCACGACGAACTGGTACTTCCACGCGCACGGCGAGCCGAACGTCTGGGAGCGGAGCTTCGAGGCCGCGGCCCAGTGGGACCGCGCCGGGATGTCGCAGCCGCTCATCACCTATTCGGCGGACTTCCGCGACTTCCAGACGTACAATGCGATGACGTACACCAAGCCGTCCGTCGTCTACCGCATGCTCCAGGCGTACCTCGGCGACGAGCGCTTCGTCCGCGGCATGCGCCTCTACTACGAGCGCAACAAGCTGCGCCACGTGACGCTGGATGACTTCCAGGCGGCGATGGAGGAGGCGGCGGGCGAGGATCTGGATTGGTTCTTCGACCAGTGGTTCCGCACGACGGCGACACTCGACTACATCGTCCGCGACGCCTCGACCACACGCCGCGACGACGGCCGCTGGGTCACCCGCGTCGACGTCGAGCGCGTCGGCGATGCGTGGATGCCGGTCGTGCTCCAGGTCGGCGACCAGCGCGTGCGCCTCGACTCGCGCGAGCGGCGCCAGAGCGTGGAGGTCGTCACGGACGCCCGGCCTGCCGAGGTCGTCCTCGACCCCGACGTCGTCATCCTCGACGCCGACCGCTCGAACAACCGGCGCGCGCTCGACTGAGCGCGCGCCGGGGAGCCGCGACATTGCCGGATCAAGGCCGGGGGCGGAATCGAACCGCCGTACCTCGGGGCGATTAGCCCCGCGCTCTCCCACTGAGCTACCCGGCCGAGGCACGGCGGCCCGGTGCAGCACTGCCCCCGGCGCCGCCGGCCTCTACTCCCCGGAATTGCAAGTTCCCGACCAGCCCGAGGCGCCTGATCGACGCCCGGAGGCACGGGCGTTGCCGTGCTCCGGGCGCCATGCGAGCGAGTGATCTCCCCGCCTCGATCGGACCGCGTCCGGGCGCCACGGAATCGCGCGCCGGTGCGATGGAGCCGGGCGCCGGGTCCATGGATCCCCGCACGGGCGCCACGGCCCCCCGCGCCACGCGGCCCGGACCGCACCCCGCCGGGGACGCGCAGACTGGCCTCCCACCCGCCCTGCTTCGTCCGTTTCGCCTGATCGCCTTCGACTGGGATGGCACGGCCGTCGTGAACCGCCGCGCCGATGCCACGGCCGTGCGCACCGTCATCGACCGCCTGCTCCGGGACGGCGTGCTCATCGCCGTGATCACGGGCACGAACTTCGACAACGTCGACCGGCAGCTCTCCTCCGGGATCCACGGACCCCACAAGCGGCGGCTCTTCATCCTCACCAACCGCGGCTCAGAGGTGTGGGGCTTCGACGAGGAAGGCCGCAAAGTCTCGCTCTGGCGTCGCGTCGCAACGCCGGAGGAGGAGAGGCGACTCACCGCCGCGGCCGACGCCGTGCGCTCCGTCCTCGTCGCCCGCACCGGGCTCGACATCCGCGTCGTCTACGACCGTCTGAACCGCCGCAAGATCGACCTCATCCCGCTCGCCGAGTGGGCCGACCCGCCCAAGTCCGAGATCGGCGCGCTCTACCAGGCCGTCCAGTCCCGCCTGGTTGACGCCGGCTACGACGGCGGCCTCGCCGAGGCCTTCCGCCTGGCCCAAAGGCTCTCCGCCCGCCACGGCCTCGAGGATCCGCGCATCACCAGCGACGTCAAACACATCGAGATCGGCCTCACCGACAAGTCCGACTCCGTCGACTGGCTCATGCACGAGCTCGCGCCCGAACACGGGATCACGCCGGAAGAGGTCCTGATCGGCGGCGACGAGTTCGGCGACGTCGCCGGCTTCGAGGGGAGCGACGCCCGCATGCTCACGCCTTCCGCCCGCGGCGCCACCTTCGTCTCCGTCGGGCCGGAGCCGGGCGGCGCGCCAACGGACGTGATCCACCTCGGCGGCGGGCCCGATCGCTTCGTCGAGTTGCTCGAGGCACAGGCCCGGCTGCACGAGGGCCGCGGCGACGGGCGCGGCTGGGGGCGCGGTGTCGATGCTGCCGGGACGCACGCCGCCGATGGCGCCACGCCGCGATCCGCCACGCCGCGATCCGCC
>CAYPGK010000033.1:23514-35211 GCA_964410055.1 uncultured Gemmatimonadaceae bacterium
CGCCACGCCGCGATCCGCCACGCCGCGATCCGCCGCGCCGCCGTCCGCCGTGTCACCGTCTACCGCGCCACGATCTACCGCGCCGGCGATCCGCCCCGCCGCCGCCCTCCCCGTCGCACCCACACCGGACCCCGGCTGGAGGATCGTCGAGGAAGGGCTCAACATCGCGCGCGAGCACGAGATCGAGTCGCTCTTCGCCATCTCGAACGGCTACCTCGGCACGCGCGCATCGCTCGCGGAGGGGAGCCCGCTATCCACACCCGCCACCCTGATCGCGGGCGTCTACGACGTCGAGGAGCACTCGCCGGACATCCCCGAGCTGGTCGTCATGCCCGACTGGATGCGGGTGCGCGCGCTCGTCGATGGGGAGCCGCTCGAGCCCGGCCGGGGCGAGCTCCTCGAGCACCGCCGCATCCTCGACCTGAGGCAGGGGCTCTTCTGGCGCGAGTGGCGGCACCGCGATCCCGAAGGGCGCACCTTCCGACTCCGCGCCCTGCGCCTCGCCTCGCTCGCCGATCGCCACGTGCTCCTCCAGTCGCTCGCCTTCTCGACCGAGAACTTCGCCGGCGATTTCACGCTCGAGACGCGGATCGAGCCGCCTCCGCGCCACCCGACGCTGCCGGGCGTGCGGGCCATCCGCGATCACGCGGAGCGTGCCGCCTCCGAGCCCGGACCTGGCGACGCCGCGGCGGCGCCCATGGCCCTCACGCTCCACACTCCAACGACCGGGACGACCGTCGCCTTCGCCTCCACCGCAACGCTCCGCCCCGCCGATGGCGACGCCGAGGTGCGGGAAGAGACCGCCGCCGACGGCCGGCTCGTCCAGCGCATCGCCGCCAGGGTCGAGATCGGCGGCGTCTACCGCCTCGACCGGATCGTCTCCGTCTTCACCTCCCGCGACACGGACCATCCCGCCGAGGCGGCGGCCCGCCACCTCGAGGCGCTCCGCCGGCGCGGGGCGGACGCGCTCATCGCCGACCACGTGGCGGCGTGGTCGGAGCGCTGGCGCGCCGCCGACGTCCAGCTCGACGGCGACGACGACGCCCAGCGCGCGATCCGCTTCGCCTGCTACCACCTCATCGCCGCCGCGAATCCGGAGGACGAGCGCGTCTCCATCCCGGCCCGCGCGCTCACGGGGCCCTCGTACAGCGGGCACGTGTTCTGGGACACCGAGATCTACATGCTGCCGTTCTACATCCACACGCACCCGGAGACCGCCCGCGCGCTCCTCCTCTACCGCTGGCACACGCTGCCGGCCGCGCGCGAGAAGGCCCGGGCTTTCGGCTACCGCGGCGCCTTCTACGCCTGGGAGTCCGCCGCGGACGGCGTCGAGGCGACGCCTCGACTCGTCCTCGCACCCGATGGCAAGGTCGTGACGATCCGCACCGGCGAGCTGGAGGTGCACATCAGCGCCGACGTCGCCTACGGCGTCTGGCGCTACTGGCACGCAACCCGCGACGACGCGTTCCTCCTCGATGCCGGCGCGGAGATCCTGATCGAGACCGCCCGCTTCTGGGCGAGCCGCGGACGGATCGAGGACGACGGCCGCTTCCACATCCGCAACGTCATCGGCCCCGACGAGTACCACGTCGACGTCCACGACAACGCCTACACCAACGGCATGGCCGCCTGGAACCTCGAGTGCGCCGCCGACACCGCCGCGCTCATCGCCCGCCGCTGGCCCGACCGCTGGGATGACCTGCGGCGCCGCCTCCGCCTCGAGCCCGACGAGCCCGACACCTGGCGGCAGCTGGCCGACGCCGTGTACCTCCCCATCGATCCGCAGACGGGCCTGATCGAGCAGTTCCAGGGGTTCTTCGACCTCGAGGAGGTCGACCTCGCAGCGTACGAGCCCCGCACCGCGCCGATGGACGTGATCCTCGGCCGCGAGCGCACCCGCAGGTCCCAGGTGCTCAAGCAGCCCGATGTGCTCATGCTGATCGCGCTGCTGTGGGACCGCTTCCCGCCTCGCGTCCGCGAAGCCAACTTCCGCTACTACGACCCGCGGACCGGCCACGGCAGCTCGCTCAGCCCCTCGATCCACGCGCTCCTGGCCGCCCGCCTGGGAGACACGGAGACCGCCGCGAGATACTTCCGCCAGTCCGCCGAGATCGACCTCGCCGACAACATGGGGAACGCCGCGGGCGGCGTGCACGCCGCCGCGCTCGGCGGCCTCTGGCAGGCCGTCGTCTTCGGCTTCGCCGGCGCCCGCTTCTCCGACCGCGGGCCTGCCTTCGAGCCGCACCTCCCGGCCGGCTGGGACGCCCTGCGATTCTCGCTCCAATGGCGCGGTGTGACCTACCACGTGGCCATCGACGCCGACGGCGCGGTCTCCCGCGAACCGGAATCCCCCGACCCGACCCCGGAGTGATGCAGTGTCGACCATCCTCGTGCCGCTCGACGGCTCGCCACACGCCACCGTCGCGCTCCCGGTCGCGCAGACGCTCGCCCGACTCCTCGAGGGCACGATCCACGTCCTGCACGTGGCGCCGTACGCCGCACCGCCCCGCGAGCTCCTCGACTCCCTGGGGCTCTCTCCCGAGGATCTGCACGGCACCGTCCTCGACGTGCCCTCCGGATCGCCTGCGCCCGCCATCGTCCGCGCAGCCGAGGCCGCGGAAGATCCCACCATCGTCCTCTGCACCCACACCGGGATGGAGAAGCCGTACGGCGCACTCGGCCACGTCGCCGAAGAAGTGCTCCTCTCCACGCGCGTGCCCATCGTCCTCGTGCAGCCCGAGCGCGGACACCGGCCCTGGGCCGTCGACCACATCCTCCTCCCCCACGACGGCTCGCCTGCCACCGCCGAAGGGTTCCGGCCCGCCTCGCGCCTCGCGCTCCGCGCCCGCGCCGAGTTGCTCGTCCTCCACGTCGCTCAGGCCGGCGGTCCCCAGCCGCCCGAGCCGGGCACCTTCACCCTGCCCCGCTACGTGGACCAGCCCCAGCACGAATGGCCGAGCTGGGCGGCCGAGTTCCTCGAACGCGCCTGTCAGCTCGGCGGCATCCCCGACGAGCTCGAGCTGCGACTCCAGATCGCCACCGGCGAGCCCGGCGCCGAGATCGTCCGGATCGCCCGCGAACGCGGGGCCGACCTCATCGTCGTCGCCTGGCGCGGCTGCCTCGAACCCGGACGCGCACAGACCACCCGGACCATCATCCACGAGGCCCCCTGTCCGGTGCTGATCTACCGCATCCGGGAATAACGGGCCGCGTCGTGTAGGGGAATTCCCTACACGACGTAGCCCCGAGCCCTACAGACAACGCTCGCGCATTGGTGTACTTTGGACGTATGGGCGGGACCCCGCCGCCCTCGCGGCCGTCTCCGCCGCGAGTCGTGGGCACCACTCGGAGTGGGATCGAGGGGGACATGAGCACGAATCCGAACGTCGCCGGCCGCGCGGACGACGCCGGCGCGGGGCAGGCCACATCCGGCGCCGGCCGACGCAGGCGCCTGGGGCCGATCGTGCCTCCGACCGCCGAGGTCCGCCGTGGCTGGAAGCTGGTCGCCCCCTTGCTGCGCGTCCCGCTCTTCTACAAGATCCTCCTCGCCAATGCGGCGCTGATCGCGCTGGTCGCGGCTCTGGGTCCCATCCTCGCCGTGCGCATCCTGGTGAACTGGCCGGGACTCGACACGAGCCTCGCACTGGGTCTCATCGCCGTCGGCAGCGTGGCCGTGAGCGTGCTGCTCAACGCCGTGATCCTGCGCGTCGCGCTCTCGCCGCTCTCGGCGCTGGAGCGCACCGCCGAGCGCGTACAGAGCGGCGACCTCGACGCACGCACGCCCCTCTCGCCCGTCGCCGACCGCGACCTCGAGCGCCTCGTCGTGACCTTCAACGGGATGCTCGAGAGCAGCGCGGGGTATCGGAAGCGACTCCGCGAGATCGCCGTGCACGCGCTCGGCGCGGCGGAGGAGGAGCGCAAGCGGATCGCCCGCGAGCTGCACGACGGGATCGCCCAGTCGCTCGCGGCGCTCCGGATCCGGCTCCGCCTCGCCCGCGGGGCGCGCACCGAGGAGGAGCGCCTCGAGCACCTGGACGAGGTGAGCGAGGCGATCGGCGCCGCGACCGAGGAGGTCCGCCGCATTGCACGCGGGCTGCGCCCGCCGGCGCTCGACATGCTCGGCCTCGCGCCGGCCATCGAGTCGCATGCACGCACCCTCTCCGAGGCGACCGGCATCACGATCGAAAGCGACCTCGCGCCCGTCGGCGGACATCTCACGCCCGAGGCCGAGCTCGCGATCTACCGCGTCTTCCAGGAGGCGCTCTCCAACGTCGTCCGGCACTCGCATGCGCGCCACGTCGAGCTGCGGATGCACCTAAGGCCCGGATTCGTCGAGGCCAGCATTCGCGACGACGGGCGCGGATTCGACGTCGCCGACGCACTGTCCGAGCACGGCCGCGGCCTCGGTCTCTTCGGCATGAAGGAGCGCGCCTCCTACGTCGGCGGGCGAGTCGACATCGAGAGCCGCCCCGGCGGAGGCACCAAGGTGAGCGTCGTCATCCCTACTGTGGAGGCCCAGACCTATGCCTGACCCGATCCGCATCCTCCTGGCCGACGACCACGTCGTCCTGCGCGCCGGCCTCCGCGCCCTCCTCGACGCCGAAGACGACATGACCGTCGTCGGCGAGGCGGGCACGGGCGAGGAGGCCATCGAGGCCGTCGAGAAGTACAAGCCCGACGTCGTCGTCATGGACCTCTCCATGCCGGGGATGGGCGGGCTCGAGGCGACGCGTAGGATCTCCGAGCTCGGCACGGACACCCGCGTCCTCGTCCTCACCATGCACGCCGAGGAGGAGTACCTCCTCGCCGTGCTCGAGGCCGGCGGCAGCGGCTACGTCAAGAAGACCAGCGCCGACGAGGACCTGACCAACGCGATCCGCACCGTCGCCCGCGGCGAGGTCTTCCTCTACCCGAGCGCGGCCAAGCTCCTGCTCCAGGGCTTCCGCGTCCGCGGCGAGCCCTCCGAGCCCGACCCGCTCGACCAGCTCAGTGACCGCGAGCGCGAGGTCCTTGCCTACACCGCCGAGGGCTTCAGCTCCAGCGAGATCGGCGAGAAGCTCTTCATCAGCCCCAAGACCGTCGACACCTACCGCTCCCGCATCATGGAGAAGCTCAAGCTGAACCACCGATCGGAGCTGGTGCGGTTTGCGCTCAAGACGGGGCTGCTCAAGAGCGAGGGGTAGGGCGACGCCGCCCGGCCGGGCAACGCACGGACCGCGTCGGCGCCCGGCAACGCCACACTCGCACCGCAGCCCTGCCGGCGCCCGGACGCGCGCCGCGACGATGCCTCGATGCACCAGGCGCCCGGATGCACCGCGGGCCGGTCGGCTCACCGCCGACCGGCCCGCGCGTCCTTCCGGGGGCTGCGCACCCCCGCCCTTCCTCCCGGCCGCCGCCTCAGTGCGCGACCGCCACCGCCCCCGGGTTCCCCACCTGGATCACCCCGACCGCACCCTTCTCGGCGTCCGCGAAGGCGTGGGTGACGAAGGCGTAGACGCCCTCACCGCTCGCGCCCTTCTCGAAGACGGTCTCGAAGACCGCGCCGCCGCCGGCAGGGACCGTGTAAGTCTGCACGTGCTCGATCGCTTCCTTCGGGTTGCCGCCCGGGAGCACGCGGTCGAAGACCGCGCCGACCACGTGGAAGTCGCTCCGCAGGCTGGGCCCGGCGTTGACCACGAAGAAGCGGACCCGGTCGCCCTCCTCGACCTCGAGCGGTGCGCGCTTGTACTGGAACGCGTTGCCGTTGAAGACCACGTAGGTCGCGTCCTTGGCGAGCGCCGCGCCGTAGTCGGGCTGCATGACCTTGCCGCCGTTCCGGTCCGCGGTCGGGTAGAACTCGCTCTGGACCAGGACGAACTCGCGGTCCGCCTTTGTGCCCCAACCCTCCTTCGGGTCCACGATGATCGCCATGTACATCCCCTGCATGATGTGCATGAGGACGGGCGGCGTGCCGCAGTGGACCATGTATGCGCCGGGGTCGCGTGCGACGAACTCGAAGGTCAGCTCCTCGCCCGGCCCGATCGTGCGGAACGCTTCGTTCATCGGGATCCGCGCCGCGTGCAGGTCGATCGAGTGCGGCATCGGGCTCTCGTTGACGAGGACGATCCGCACGAGGTCACCTTCACGGACGCGGAGCGTCGGCCCCGGCACGGTGCCGCCGAAGGTCCAGCCGTCGTACAGGACGCCGGGCGCGATTTCGATCGTATCGTGCGTGATGGGGATCCGGAATTCCTTGACCCGCGCACGCGACGCCGGCGCAACCTCGGCGTCGAACGCGGGTGTCGTGGCCGTCCGGACCTGCGAGAAGTCGATCCGCTCCACTGCCGGCACACGCTCGAGCCGCACGACGCCGAGACCGCCCAGCGCGATCCCCGTCGCGGCGACGAGTCCGATGATCGGCATCTTCCATTCCATGTGACCCTCCCAGGTCTCGAGGTCCACTCTCTCTACGCAACCCCAAGTTAGCCCGGGCAAGGGCTCGATTCTGTCGGGATGACGCGGAATTCCAGTGGGGATATGGTGGAAAAAATTGTAGTCGAACTCCCCACACGGCGGGCCGGCGGGGCTGACTGATCGCCGATCACGGCGTATATTCGATGTTCGAGAGCCTGACCATGACCGCCGGCGCGCTCGGCCGGTTCACGCGTTCGGGAGCCCCGATGTCCAGCCAAGTCATCCAGCCCGCCGACGAGACGGGGATCCGGTCAGCGATGGACGATGCCGTCCGTCGCGCCCGGGAAGCGCTCCGTGCGTCCGAGGCGGTCTTCAGCGGCATCGTCTCCATCGCCTCCGACGCGATCATCTCGACCGACGCCTCGCAGACCATCATCCACTTCAACTACGGCGCCGAGCAAATCTTCGGCTACGCGGCGGATGAGGTCCTGGGCCAGCCGCTGGACATCCTGATCCCCGAAGCGTTCCGGCGTAGCCACCAACGCCACGTCGAGGAGTTCGGCCGCTCCCCCGTCGCCGCGAGGCGCATGGGCGAGCGCCGCGAGATCGCGGGCCGTCGAAAGAACGGCGAGGTCTTCCCGGCGGAGGCGTCGATCTCGAAGCTCGACATCGACGGCGTGCGCATCTATACCGTGGTGCTCCGCGACGTCACCGAACGCAAGCGGATCGAGCGCGCGCAGCACTTCCTGGCCGAGGCGGGCGCCGTCCTCTCCGAATCGCTCGACTACGAGCGGACCCTCGAGAGCATCGCCCGCCTGGCCGTCCCGATGCTCGCCGACTGGTGCGTCCTCTACGTGCGCGACGGCGACGTCGTACGCCGCCTCCAGGTCGTCCACATCGACCCGGAGAAGGAAGCGCTGCTCCGTCGCCTCCAGCCGTTCCCGCTCGGCGGCCGCGACCCGCACCCGGCGCTGCGCGTGATCGAAACCGGCGAGGCGGAATTCCTGTCCGAGATCCCGTCCGACTTCCTCGAGTCGGTCTCCGGCGACGAGGAGCACTTCGCGGTCCTGCACGAGCTCGGCGTCTCCTCCGCGGTCATCGTCCCGCTCACCGCCCGCGGGGAGACGCTCGGCGCCATCGGCTGCTATCTGTCCGACCCCGCGCGCCGCTACTCGAGCGACGACCTCGCCCTCGCCCGCGACCTCGCCGCCCGCGCCGCGCTCGCGCTCGACAACGCGCGTCTCTACCGCGAGGCGCAGCGCGCGATCGAGGCCCGCGACGACATCCTGGCCGTCGTCTCGCACGACCTCGGCAACCCGCTCAGCGCGATCCGGATCGGCACCTCCCTGCTCCTGCGCCACCTCCCCCGCGAGGAGCTCGGCAGCGCCGGCTGGCAGCACCTCGAGGGGATCCGGCAGTCGGTCGAGCAGATGGAGCACCTGATCCAGAAGCTGCTCGAGGTGAAGCGCATCGAGGCCGGCCGTATCGAGCTCGACCGCCGCGCTCACCGCCCCGCGTCCCTTGCCGCCGCCGCCGTCGACGCCCTCGCCGCCGTCGCCGCCGCGCGCAACCTGACGCTGGAGCACCGCGTCCCCGACGACACGCCGGCTGTCATGGCGGACCGTGAACGCGTCCTCCAGGTCTTCTCGAACCTGATCGGCAACGCCATCAAGTTCACGCCCGAGGGCGGCCGCATCGCCATCGACGCGACCGTCGACCGGACTCTGGTCTGCTTCTCCGTCGCCGACACCGGCGTCGGGATCAGCACCGAGCACCTGCCGCACATCTTCGATCGATTCTGGCAGGCACGCCGGTCGCGCCCCGAACGGCACGGGATCGGCCTCGGTCTCGCCATCGTCAAGGGGATCGTCGAAGCGCACGGCGGCACGATCCGCGTCGAGAGCCGCGAAGGCGCCGGCACTACCTTCTACTTCACGCTGCCGCTCGCGGCGGAAGCCTGAGGCACGGCCAGCGCCCGCACCACTCCCGCACGTACCGGATCCGGACGAAACAGCAGGACCGGCACCCTCGACTCACGCGCGACCGCCTCGGCCACGCTCCCCAGCGCCAGCCGCGACAGCCCCTTCCGCCCGTGCGTCGTCATCGCGATCAGGTCCACCCCGTGCCAGTCGGCATACTCCAGGATCGCCTTCGCCGGCTCCGGATCCGTCACCACCGCCGTCGTCGCCCGTAGCGACTGCGAGCGCAACCCCTCGGCGATGCCGTCCAGCTCCCGCCGCGCCCGCACTCGCTCGGCCACGCCGTCCTTCGGCACGTCCGCAGGGGCCGCCGCATACGGCCACCCCGGCGGCAGCGACGGCGACACCACCCTGAGCAGCGTGTAGCGCGCGCCGAACGGCGCACCGACCTCGACCGCCCGCGCGATCACTCGCTTCGCGAACTCCGTCCCGTCCACCGGGATGAGCACGTGCTTGAAGACCGGCACGTCGTCGAAGTCCGGCGCGTACGCCAGATCGTCCTCCGATACCTCGAGAGGACGCACCAGCATCACCGGGCACGGCGCACGGCGGACCACCGCCTCCGCCACGCTCCCCAGCACCAGACGCTCGACCCCGCTCCGCCCGTGCGTGCTCATCACGACCAGGTCCGCACCCACCTCACCCGTGTAGCGAACCAGCGCCTCCACCACGGGAGCATCGATGACCGCGTGTCGAACGGCCACCCCCGTCCGCTGCCGCACCACGTCGGCCAGGGTCTCCAGCTCCAGCTCCTCCGCGCTCCGGACCTTGCGCTCCCACTCCGGGTCGTACAGCGGCAGCACGTCGAACGCCGGCGTCGAAGAGATCGGCTCGAACACGCGCACCAGGTGCACGCACGCACCCGTCCGTCGCGCCACCGCCACCGCCGTTGGTATCGCCTGCTCGCCGAACCGTGAGCGGTCGATCGGAACCACGATCGTTCGGCTCATTGCTCCCCCTCCAATCAGGAACTCCAGGTTGCCGAGCCCATGTTAGCGGCACGGCGCCCCGGAATCTGTCGGGAGAGCACGGATTTCATGTCGGGGATCACATGATTCTCCACCACCCCACGTGGGGATTTCCCCCGCACCCGACCCCCCGCCATCTCCGCGGTATCGTTCCTGCTACGCCCTCCGCCGGCTGCGAACACACATCAACGGAGAGGATCCCATGGACAGCTTCGGCGCACGATCGTCGCTCCGGGTCGGCGGCCGCGAATTCGCGTTCTTCCGCCTCGAAGCGCTCGAGAAACAGGGCTTCCCCATCTCGCGTCTGCCCTACTCGCTGCGCCTGCTCCTCGAGAACCTGCTCCGCCACGAGGACGGCGCCTCCGTCGGCGCCGAGGACATCCAGGCGCTCGCCCGCTGGAACGCGACCGACGTCGGCGACCGGGAGCTCGCCTTCACCCCCGCCCGCGTCCTCCTCCAGGACTTCACCGGCGTCCCCGCCATCGTCGACCTCGCCGCCATGCGCGACGCCATGGCCGACCTCGGCGGCGATCCCGCCCGGATCAATCCGCTCCAGCCCGTCGAGCTCGTCATCGACCACTCCATGCAGGTCGACACCTTCGGTACGCCCGGAGCCCTCGAGCGCAACCGCGAGCTG
This sequence comes from uncultured Gemmatimonadaceae bacterium, assembly GCA_964410055.1. Classification (GTDB taxonomy): domain Bacteria; phylum Gemmatimonadota; class Gemmatimonadetes; order Longimicrobiales; family RSA9; genus CALBZE01. The sequence continues at coordinate 33,492 of CAYPGK010000033.1, forward strand.
GACTACCAGCGCAACCACGAACGCTACGCGTTCCTCCGCTGGGGCCAGCGCGCCTTCGACAACTTCAAGGTGGTTCCGCCCTACACCGGGATCGTCCACCAGGTCAACCTCGAGTACCTCGCCCGCGTCGTCTTCCCCGGCGACCGTGATGCGCCCACCGGCGACGGCGCGCCGCTCGCCTACCCCGACACCCTCCTCGGCACCGACTCCCACACGCCCATGGTCAACGGGCTCGGCGTGCTGGGCTGGGGCGTCGGCGGGATCGAGGCCGAGGCCGCCATGCTCGGTCAGCCCGTCTCCATGCTCACCCCCGAGGTCATCGGTTTCCGCCTCGAGGGCGAGCTCCCCGAGGGCGCCACCGCGACCGACCTCGTGCTCCGCGTCACCGAGATGCTCCGCCAGAAGGGCGTCGTCGGGAAGTTCGTCGAGTTCTACGGCCCCGGCGTCTCCGCGCTCCCCGTCACCGACCGCGCCACGATCGGCAACATGTCCCCCGAGTACGGCGCGACCTGCGGCATCTTCCCCGTCGACGACGAGACGCTGCGCTATTTGCGGTTCACCGGGCGCAGCGAGGAGCACGTCGCGCTCGTCGAGGCGTACATGAAGGAGCAGGGCCTCTTCCACACGGCCGACTCGCCCGCGCCGGAGTACACGGACACGCTCACACTCGACCTTGCGACCGTCGAGCCGAGCATCGCGGGTCCGCGCCGGCCGCAGGACCGGATCCCGCTCTCGCGCGCGAAATCGGCCTTCGCCGAAGCGCTCGAGACGCTGCGCCCGCCCCACACTGCCACCACGACCAAGGACGCTGCCGTGGTCCGGCGCGACGGAGCCACGGAGGAGATCGGGGTCTGGGGAGAGGGGGACCGGGCGACGGCCGGGCAGCCCGCCGTCGCCACGGCGGTCGCGGGCGAGCGCCTCACGCACGGCTCCGTCGTGATCGCCTCCATCACGAGCTGCACCAACACCTCGAACCCCGCGGTCATGATCGGCGCGGGGATCCTGGCCCGGAAGGCGAACGAGCTCGGCCTGCGGCCCAAGCCGTGGGTCAAGACGTCGCTCGCGCCGGGCTCGCGTGTGGTCACCAGCTACCTCGACCGCGCGGGGCTCACACCGCACCTCGACGCGCTCGGCTTCAACCTGGTCGGCTACGGCTGCGCCACCTGCATCGGCAACTCCGGCCCGCTCCCGAAGGAGGTCTCCGACGCGATCGCCGAGGGCGACCTCGTCGTCTGCTCCGTCCTCTCCGGCAACCGCAACTTCGAGGGCCGGATCCACTCCGAGGTCCGGGCCAACTACCTGATGTCGCCGCCGCTCGTCGTGGCCTACGCGATTGCGGGGCACATGGACTGGGATCCCTACAACGAGCCGATCGGCACGGACAAGGACGGTCGCTCCGTCTTCCTCAAGGACATCTGGCCGACGCAGCACGAGATCCAGGAGACGATCCGCACCGCCATCGCCTCGGAGATGTTCCGGAAGGAGTACTCCGACGTCTACGAAGGCGACGAGGAGTGGAACGCGCTCCCGGTCCCCGAGGGCGACCGCTACACCTGGGATCCCGACTCCACCTACGTGCGCCAGCCTACCTACTTCATCGGGATGACGCGCGAGGCGCCCGAAACCGTCGATGACATCCGCGGCGCTCGCATCCTCGCGCTCCTGGGCGACAGCATCACGACCGACCACATCTCGCCCGCGGGCTCGATCAAGAAGGACA
>CAYPGK010000034.1:0-25711 GCA_964410055.1 uncultured Gemmatimonadaceae bacterium
CGCAGGAGATCGACGAGGTCGAGCGTCGCATCATGCAGCTCGAGATCGAGCGGACGGCGCTGGCGTCCGAGGACGACCGTGCCGCGGTGGAGCGGCGGGAGGCGATCGAAGCCGAGCTGGCCGAACTTCGCGAGCAGTCGAACGCGATGAAGACGCGCTGGCAGGCGGAAAAGGTCCAGATCGGGCGGATCCGCGAGATCAAGGAGCAGATCGATGCGTTGAAGGTCGAGGCCGAGCGGGCGACGCGCACGGGCGACCTGAACCGCGCGGCGGAGATCCAGTACGGCGAAGTCCCGGGGCTGGAGCGTGAGCTGGAGGCCGCGGAGAAGCGCCTGGCCGAGTTCCAGGCCGCGGGTCAGTTCCTGAAGGAGGAGGTCGACTCGGAGGACATCGCCGAGGTCGTCTCGAAGTGGACGGGGATCCCGGTGGCGCGGATGCTGGAGTCGGAGCGGGAGCGGCTCGTCCACCTGGAGCAGGTGCTGTCCTCGCGCGTGATCGGCCAGGACGAGGCGGTCGAGGTGGTGGCCAACGCGGTGCGCCGTAGCCGCGCGGGGCTCCAGGACCCGAACCGGCCGATCGGGAGCTTCATCTTCCTGGGCCCGACGGGCGTCGGGAAGACAGAGACGGCAAGGGCGCTGGCCGAGTTCCTCTTCGACGACGCCGATGCGCTGGTCCGCATCGACATGTCCGAGTACATGGAGAAGCACGCGGTCGCGCGGATGATCGGCGCGCCGCCCGGGTACGTCGGCTTCGAGGAGGGCGGTCAGCTCACGGAGGCGGTTCGCCGGCGCCCCTACTCCGTGGTCCTGTTCGACGAGATCGAGAAGGCGCACCCGGAGGTCTTCAATCTGCTCCTCCAGATCCTCGACGACGGGCGCCTGACGGATTCGCAGGGGCGCACGGTCGACTTCCGCAACACCGTGGTGCTCATGACGTCGAACATCGGCAGCCAGTTCATTCTGGAGCGCGCCGGCACGAGCCCGTGGGAGGAGGTCGAAGTACAGGTCCGTGCCGAGCTGTCGCGGCATTTCCGGCCGGAGTTCCTGAACCGGATCGACGACATCATCGTCTTCCGGCCGCTCGGCGCGGAGCAGCTCGAGCGAATCGTCGAGCTCCAGCTCCGCCGGGTCGAGGCTCTGCTCGCCGAGCGGCGGATCACGTTGAAGGTAACGGACGCGGCACGGCGCCTGATCGCCGAGGAAGGGTACGATCCAGCCTTCGGCGCGCGCCCGCTCAAGCGGGCGATCCAGCGGCTCGTACAGAACCCCCTCGCCATGGCGCTCCTCGAGGGCGAATTCCAGGACGGCGACACGATCGTGGCCGACCGGGAAGAGGGCGCCGCGCACCTCGTCTTCAGGCGAGAGGCCACTGAGGCGGTCGTCGCTTGACACGGGGCTCCGTGCCGGCCTAACCTACGACCGCGCCCGTGGGACACTACCGCACGGGCGCGGTTTCCCCGTCTTCAGGAGTCGGCACATGCGACGTCGCTTCGTGAACACGGCCCGGTGGCTGGCATTGCCGGCGCTCGCGTTGCTCCTCGCGGCGTGCACGACCCGGACCGAGCGCATCGCGGCCACGCCGGCGGACGCGGGCGTGGCGCCGGTCCTCACCGTCGAGCGCTTCCTCCGTGCCGTCAACGCCCGCGACTACGAGACCATGGCGCGGCTGTTCGGCAACAAGGAGGGGCCGGTCAGGAACCGGGATCCGAAGCCGGAAGTCGAACGGCGGATGTTCGCCCTCGCCTCCGTGCTGCGGCACGACGACTACACGGTCGAGGACGAAATGCCCGCCCCAGGCCGCATCGGTGAGGCGGTCGACATCATCGTCCGGCTCCACATGGGTGAGCAGCGCGTCCCGGTCCCGTTCACGGTGGTCCGTTCCCGGCAGTCCGGCTGGCTCGTCGAGAACATCGACATCTTGCGGATCACCGCCGGAAACTGATCGGACGGTCGGGAACTCAGTCCTGGACCAGCTCTACGAGGACGCCGCCGGTGCTGGCGGGGTGAACGAACGCGACGAGCCGCCCGTGCGCGCCCGGGCGCGGCTGTTCGTCGATCAGGCGGACGCCCTGGGCGGCCAGTCGAGCGAGCGCGGCCCCGAGGTCCGGGACCCGATACGCCACGTGATGGAGTCCGGGCCCGCGCTTCTGAAGGAAGCGCCCGACGGGTGAATTCGGAGAAGTCGGCTCGATCAGCTCGAGACGGCCGACGCCCGTGCCGACGAAGACGACGTCCACGCCCTGCGATTCCACGCGCTCGCGCGGGGAACTGCGGGCACCCGTGAGGAGTTCGTATACGGGAAGGGCTTCTTCGATCGATGCCACGGCAATGGCAACGTGGTCAAGAGGTAGCTGTTCCATGGTCAGGGCGGCCGGGTTTTTGCAAACTCTGCTGTCCTTCGCAAGCTAACACGACGCCGGCAGCCCGGCCACGGCCGCCGGTCACAGGAGGGTAAGGGGATGGCCGACAACGGGAACGTGAAGACCGCATCGGACAGCAATTTCGCCGACCTCGTCGAAAAGGCCGAGGGTCTTGCGATCGTCGATTTCTGGGCTGCCTGGTGCGGGCCGTGCCGGATGGTCGCGCCGATCATCGAGCAGCTCGCCGATGAGTATGCGGGGAAGGTGACCGTCGCGAAGCTGGACGTGGACGCGAACCAGCAGACCGCGATGCGGTTCGGCATCCGTTCGATCCCGAGCATCCTGTTCTTCAAGGACGGGAAGCACGTCGACACCGTCGTGGGCGCGGTCCCGAAGCCGCACCTGGAGCGCAAGATCCAGGAACACCTGTCCTGAGCGACTTCGCGACGCATGGCCGCGCCGTGGATCGCGGAGTGCGTCTGGGGGAACGATCGCGTGACGGCTTGGACCGGCAGCAAGGAGCTGCCGGTCCTTTTTTGTTTCGAGGCACCAGTTGACAAGGCGTAAGTTATGGCGCGACTTTATATTGTAAGCACACCCATTGGCAATCTCGCCGACATGACCCATCGCGCGGTCGAGGTGCTACGCCAGGTCGACCGGATCCTGGCCGAGGACACCCGTCGCACGAGGATTCTGCTTCGGCATTTCGATATAGCGACACCGCTGGTCTCCGCGCACGCACACAACGAGGCGGCGCGGGCGGCCCAGCTCGTGGAGTGGTTGGACGCGGGCGAGGACGTGGCGATCGTCTCGGACGCCGGCACGCCGCTCGTCTCGGATCCTGGCGCACGGATCGTGCGGAAGGTCCTCGAGGCGGGTCACGAGGTCGTGCCGGTGCCCGGTGCGTCCGCGCTCCTGGCCGCACTGGTGGTGTCGGGGCTGGACCCGGAACCGTTCACGTTCTTCGGCTTCCTCCCGCGATCCGGGCGAGCACGCGCGGAGCGGCTCGCCCGGATCGCAGCGCTGGACCACACGTCGATCCTCTACGAGGCGCCGGGGCGGCTGGCGTCGACGTTGCGTGATCTGGCGGAGCGGTGTGGCGGCGAACGCGAGGTCGCCGTGGCGAGGGAGCTGACCAAAGTCCACGAAACGGTGTTTCGCGGAACATTGGCGGAAGCGGCTGCCTACTACGAGCGTGAACGGGCGCGGGGCGAGGTTGTGATCGTCGTAAGTGGCGGTGGTAATAATACTTATGACGACGAGGCCGGACCCGATCCCCGCGTGGTCGCGCGTGAGCTGCTCGAGCGAGGCGAGCGGCCGAGTGCGGTGGCGAAGGAGCTCGCTCGCCGACTCGGCATGCCGCGCAACGCCGCGTACGAGATCGTGCTGTCGCTCACGGGAGAAGGCGAAGGAGACGGACCTTGATTGCCCTGGTGTTCGGAGTCCTCTTGCAGTTGGCGTCGGCGCCGCCCGCGTCGTCGCCGGTACTCACCATTGCACAGCTCCAATACGACGGCGGAGGCGACTGGTACGCGAATCCGTCGGGCGTGCCGAATCTGCTCCAGGCGATCCGGGAACGAACGGGTCTTCCGATCGAGTCGACGGGCCGGGTGACGGTCCGCCTCACGTCGCCGCGGCTCCGGGACTATCCGTACCTCTACCTGACGGGTCACGGCAACATCCGATTCTCCGAGGAGGAGGTTCGGGCGCTCCGGGATTATCTCCTCGCAGGCGGCTTCCTTCACGCTGACGACAACTACGGTCTGGACGAGAGCTTCCGGCGCGAGATGAAGCGGGTGTTCCCGGACAAGGAGCTGGTGGAGCTCCCGGTGGACCACCCGATATACCGCACGTTCTACGAGTTCCCGAACGGCCTGCCGAAGATCCACCAGCACGACGGCAAGCCGGCGCAGGGATTCGGCATCTTCCACGAAGGGCGCCTGGTCGTCTTCTACAGCTACGAGTCCGATCTCGGGAACGGCTGGGAGGATCCGGGCGTGCATGGCGATCCACCGGAGGCACGTGAAGCGGCGCTGCGGATGGGGGTCAACCTGTTCCTTTACGCTCTGTCACAGGTAACGCGATGAGCCCGGCGGGACAGCGACTCTGGAGTGAAATAGCGGCGGCGCGGCGGCAGGTGAGGCGAGACGGGATCCTTGCGGCGTGCGCGACGGCGCTGGCCGCGGTACCGGTCGCACTGGCGTTGGCGTGGCTCTTCGGGACCGCACGCGTGTGGGGCGCACCGAGTGCGATCCCGCTGGTCGTCGTGGTCGCGGTGGTCTTGACGGCTACGGGAATCGCGACCTGGGCCGTGCGGCGCTGGGTCGCGTGCGTGGACGACTCGACCGTGGCAGCGGCTGCCGAGCGGCGGCGCGGGCTCCCGGAGGGGAGCGTGCGCGGCGTGCTCGAGCTGAGCCGCGCGCTTCCGGCCGGGACGTCGCCCGCGCTCTATCTGCGCGCGGAGACCGCGCTGGCGACCCAGCTCTCGGGCGCGACCAGGCGCGAGCTGGCCGGGCACGTCGGCGATTGGGCGCGCCGGCGTCGGCAGCGGACGGTGCTCGTCTTCTGCGGCCTTGCGACCCTGACGGCGGCGCTCGGCTTCGTCTCTCCGGAGCGCTCGCGCGCCGCGTGGGGCGCGCTCATGAGTCCGGTGGCGCACCTCTCACCGCCACCGCTGCCGGCCATCTCGGTCGAGCCGGGGAACGTCGAGCTCCCGCGGGGCGCCCACCTGGACGTGGCGATCGAGGCGCCGGGGCGTGCGGAAGTCACGCTCCGGTGGCGTATCGAGGGCGACGTGCCGAGGCAGAGGCATCTGGAGCTTGCCGACGCGCGGGCGCGAACCCGTATCACCGGGGTGGATGCGGCGATGGTCTACTGGGTCGTCGCCCCAGATGGCGCGGTCAGCGACACCTTCCGGGTCACGCCCCTCGATCCGCTCCTCTTCTCGGATTTGATCGTCGACGTGGTCTACCCGGCGTACCTGAACCGGGAGCCGGAGCGCTTCGAGGGCGAGGTCCCGCCACTCACGGTGCCGGAAGGAACGGAGCTGCGCGTTCGCGGCCGCGCGACACGGCGGCTCCAGGAGGCGTCGCTGCTGCGGGCCGACGGTGGGAGCCGGATCGCGTTCCAGGTGACCGCGGACCGATTCGCCGGGCGGTGGACGCCCCGGGCGAGCGGGACCTACCACTGGTCGCTCACCGACCAGCGCGGCGGCGTGCCGGTCTCGACGCCGGCGCCGCTGGAGCTCACGGTCGTGGCCGACGGCGCGCCGCACGTCGAGATCACGTTCCCGGGCACGGACACGATCCTCGGGCCGGACATGCGTCAGCCGCTCGTGGCCGAGGCGCGGGACGACCACGGCCTGCACTCCGCCACGCTCGTGAGCTGGCGGGTCAGCCGTCTGGGCGGGAGCGACGATCCGGTCGAGCAGACGCTCACGCTGGAGGGCGACCCCGAGCGGGCGATCCTGCGCGCAGTCCTCGACGCGAACGAGCGCCGCATGCTCCCGGGCGACGAGTTGCACTACTACGTCCGCGTCGTCGATGCCTCGCCTGCGCGCCAGGTCGGTGTCTCGGCGACGCACGTGCTGCGGCTCCCCGGCATGGAGGAGCTGCGGCGCCTGGCCGACGAACAGGCGCGGACGCTGGTCGATGACGCGGAGTCGCTCGCCCGGTCGGCGGAGCGGCTCGAATCCTCGACCCGAAGTCTGGCGCGTCAGTCGGCACGTTCGGCGCGGGGCGGCTCGTCCGGGAGCGCGGGCGCGGGCGGTGCGAATTCGGGGCAGGCCGGCGGCGGCCAGGATGATGGCCGACCGCAGCCCGGCTTCCAGGAGCGGGAGCAGGTGCGGCAGGTCATCGATAGCCAGCAGCAGTTGATCGACCGCGTCGAGAGGATGCGTGAGCGGACCGAGGCGCTCCAGCGGGCGCTCGAGGCGGCGGGCCTCCAGGACCCGGCGCTCCAGCAGCGGTTGGCCGAGCTGCGCCAGCTCTACGATCAGATGCTCACGCCCGAATTGCGCGAGCAGCTCGAGCAGATGCGCAACTCCGTCGACGAGATGGATCCGGAGCAGCTCCAGCAGGCGCTCGGGCAGCTCTCGGAACAGCAGGAGGAGATGCGGCGCCAGGTCGAACAGAGCCTGGAGCTCATGCGAAGGGCGGCGCTCGAGCAGCAGATGAACGCGGCGGCCAGGGAGGCGCGTGAGCTCGCCACCCAGCAGGAAGCGCTGGCCGAGGAAATGAGCCGGCAGGGTGGCCTGACGCCCGAGCGCGCGGCGCAGCAGCAGGAGTTGGCCGAACGCGGTGCGGCGCTGCAGCGCCAGATGGCGGCGCTCATGCAGCAGCTCCAGGAGCACGGCGAACCTTCGGCCGCCCAGCAGGCCGCGGCGGCAGCGAAGCAGCTCGAGTCCGCGCAGCAGGCGATGAACCGGGCGGCGCAGCAGGCGCAGCAAGGGCAGGGACAGCAGGCGGGCGAGAGCGGGGGCGAGGCGGCCAGCCAGCTCGAACAGGTCGCCGAGACGCTCGAGTCGGCCCGCGACGCAATGGCGGAGGCCTGGCGCAACGAAACGAGGCAGTCGATCGAACAGGCGGCGAACGACGCACTCGAGCTCGCTCAACGGCAGTCGGAGCTGCTCCAGCAGATGCAGCAGTTGGAGCAGGGGGGCCAGCTCGGCGACCAGCAGAATGGCGGCGATCGCCAGAATCAGGATGGCCAGTCCGGCCAGGACGGGCAGGATTCCGGACAGCAGGGCCAGCAAGGGCAACAGGGCCAGTCGGGTCAGCAAGGCCAGTCCGGCCAGCAAGGGCAGTCTGGCCAGCAAGGACAATCGGGCCAGCAGGGCGACGGCGGACGGCAGGGCAGGCAAGGGCAGGGACAGCAGGGTCAGGGCGACCAGGGTCAAAGGGGTGGCGGAGAGCAGGCGCAGCCGCGGCCGCAGGGTGGCGAGTCCGGGCCGGGTGGACAGTCCACGGGAGGCCAGCCCGGGCCGGGCGGGTCGTCGGAGTTGCAGTCCATCCGGTCCGAGCAGGCGGCGCTCCAGCAGGGGCTCGAGGCGCTCGGTCGCAACCTGGCCGAGACCGGCCGGCGTTCGGCGATGGTCAATCAGGACGTCGGTTCGGCCCTCGGGCGGGCGATGCTGAGCATGCAGCAGACGATGGAGGCGCTGGAGGGGCGAAACGGTCAGCAGGGAATGCCGATCGAGGAGGCCCGACAGACGATCGAGGCGCTGAACCGCCTGGCGCTCGAACTACTGAAGAACGGTGAGCAGGTCGAGCAGTCGCAGTCCGGGACGGGGCTCCAGCAGGCGCTCGAGCAGCTCGCCGAACTCGCGAAGCAGCAGGGTGCATTGAACGGCCAGGCGAATTCGCTCCTGCCTCTGGACCTCGGGCCGAGGGCGATGGCCGAGCAGATGCAGCGCATGGCGCGCGAGCAGCGAGATGTGGCCAGAAAGCTCGGCGGGCTCAACGACATGCTCGGCGGCTCGGACGATGTGCTCGGCCATCTGGACGAACTCGCGCGGGAAGCGGAGGCGATCGCGCGCGAGCTCGGCGGTGGCCGGATGACGCCCGAGCTCCTCGCGCGGCAGGAGCGCCTCTTCCACCGGTTGCTCGATGCCGGCCGCACGCTCGAGCGCGAGGAGTACACGAACGAGCGGGTGGCGGAAAGACCCGGCAACGTGGGTGTCTCGCGTGCGGGGCCGCTGGATGCCGAACTCCTGCACGCCGGACCCCGCTACCCGGTTCCGGATGCGGAGGCGCTTCGGGCGCTGCCGCCGGCCTACCGCCGGCTGATCCTCGAGTACTTCGACCGGCTCAACCGCGGAGGCGAGGCGGCATCCGGTGCGGAGCGGCCGTCGGGCGGGAATCCGGAGCGCTGAGGGGGGATCGTCGTGCCTGTCACCCGATGGAGGGTTGCCGTCCGGCTCTGCATCCTCGCGGCGGCCGTGGTGTTCCCGGCCGCGGCGGTGCATGGCCAGGACGTTTCCGGCAAAGGCGCCGAAGAGGTTCGTTTGCTGCGTGAGGCGGCGGCGCGTGAGGCCGCGGGAGACTTCGCTGGCGCCGAGCGCATCCTGGTGGAAATCCTCGAGAACGACCCAGGCGTACTCAGCGCACTGCTCGCGCTGGAGCGGGTCTACCGGGTCCAGGGCCGCCTGGCCGATGTGCTCGGCCCCGTGGACCGGCTGCTCGATGCTGATCCGCAGTCGACGATGGGGCATCAGCTCCGCGTCCAGACGCTCGCAGAGCTGGGCCGCTCGGACGAGTTCGACGAGGCCGCCGAAGCCTGGATGGCGGCGACGCCGAAGCTCGAGACGCCGTACCGGGAGATCGCCCGGGTGTATGCCGAACGGGGACGCCACGCGCGGGCCGCGGAGATCCTGGAGCGGGGCCGCTCCCGGGTCGGCCGTGCGGACGCGCTCGCCCTGGAGCTCGGCGAGATGTACGCCCTCCTCGGCGACGACCGACGCGCGGTCCGCGAGTGGGAGCGGGCGATCGGGCCCGATGGTCGCGGCGCATCCCTGGTCCGACGTCGCCTCGGCACGCTCCCCGACGGCGGCGCCAGCCTCACCCCCGGACTGATCGATGCACTGACACGCCGGCCGACGACCCCGCGACGGATGCGGGTCGCCGTTGACTTCGCGATCGAAGCCGGCCTCGGCGAGCGCGCCGAAACGATCGCGCGCGCCGTGCAGAAGGAGCTCGCTCCGAGGGAGCGCGAAGTGTTCCTGGTCGAGATCGCGCGGCGTGCAGACGGTTCTCGGCTCCTGCCCCTCGCCTACTGGGCGTACGGCCAGCTCATTGCCACGGAAGGGCCCGACCAGCAGCTCCTCGCGCTGCGGACCAGACACGCCGAGCTCGCACTTGCCGTGGGGGATACGGCGACGGCGCGCGCGGCGTTCGCGGAGCTCGAGTCGGCCTACGCCGAGGGGTCGCCGGAACGGCGTCAGGCCGCAGCGTTCCGGATCGAGCTGACCGCGCGGGACGGGGACGTCGATGGCGCGCTCGCCGAGCTGCAGGCGTTTCGTGATGAGTACGGCGATGCCCCCGAGCTCGACCGTCTCGCCGCCACGATCGGGGAGGCGCTGCTCCGGCGCGGGGACGTGTCGCGGGCCGAGCGCGTACTTGCGAGCGCGAAGGGGCCGCGTGGCAGCCTGCTTCGAGGCCGACTCGCCCTTCGGAACGGCGATGTCGCACAGGCGCGCCTCGCGTTCATGACCGCGGCACCCGGCCTCGAAGGGCCGGAGGCGACCGAGACGCTCATGCTGGTCACGCTGCTCGGCAGGCTGACGAGCGACGGTGGCAAGCTCATGGGCGCAGCCCTGGCTCAGGCCATGCAAGGGGACGTCCCCGGCGCCGTCGCTCTGCTCATGGACGAGTCCGGCCCGCTGGAAGGTGCGGAGCGCGCCGGGATCCTCGATTACGCTGCCGGACTTGCCGACCGGGCGGGGCTGGCCGGGGAGGCGGAACGAATCCGTCGGGTGATCGTCGCGGAGCACGCCGATTCACCGGAGGCGCCGGCGGCACTGCTCGCGCTGGGTCGGGTGCTGGCCGCTCGGCCCGGCGGCGTTGCCGAGGCGCGCGCGTTCCTCGAGCGCCTGGTGCTGGAGTATCCGCGCAGCGCGCTGGTGCCCCAGGCCAGGCGAGAACTGGACCGGCTCCAACGCCGCGTTCCTAAATCCTGAAGTAGTAGTCGTTTCAAGGAAGTCGATCGATGCGTCGTACGTTGTTGTCTCTGGCCCTGTCCGCCCTCGTCGCGTCGCCGCTCCATGGCCAGCACCTGCTGGTGCCGATGGACGCCTCGGCACAGTCCGACCACCTGAAGGCGTACGGCCTCACGTACTGGACGCTCGCGCAGGGATACACGGCGGAGTGGCTGCTCAATTACAGGGGCGGCTCGTTCCTGCTCCCCGACCGGGAGCCGATTCGGCGCGAGGCCGCGCTCCGCGGAGTTACTACGGAGCCGGTCGATGCCTCGCACGTTGCGCGGATCCGTGCGCAGATCGAACAGAACAACATGGAGAGCATCATCCTGGAAAAGGCGCCGAACATCGCGGTCTACACGCCGCCCAACACGCCGCCCTGGGGTGATGCCGTCACGCTCGCACTCACCTACGCCGACATCCCCTACGACGAGGTCTGGGACGGCGAGGTCCTACAGGGCCGCCTGAAGGAGTACGATTGGCTGCACCTCCACCACGAGGATTTCACCGGCCAGTATTCGAAGTTCTACATCAACTACGCGGGTGCCGCGTGGCTCCAGGACGAGGTCCAGCGCAATCAAGCCATGGCGGCGCAGTTCGGATACGAGAGCGTGCCCGCGCTCAAGAAGGCGGTGGCCGAGGAGATCCGGCGGTACGTCGCCGAGGGCGGGTTCCTCTTCGCGATGTGCACGGCCACGGAGACGATCGAGCTGGCGCTCGCGGCGGTGGGCGTCGACATCGCCGCGTCGTTTGCCGACGGCACCCCGGCGGACCCGAACGCGACCGAGAAGATGAATTGGCGCCGCACCATGGCGTTCCAGGGTGCGGAGATCCAGATCAACCCGACGGTCAACGCGTTCAGCGACATCGACGGCCACCAGGTCAACACGAGCTGGAGGCAGCCGCTGGGTGCGTTCACCCTCTTCGAGTTCAGTGCGAAGTTCGATCCGGTTCCGTCCATGCTGGTCCAGAACCATGAGGACGTGCTCCCGGATTTCTACGGCCTGACCACGTCGTTCCGGCGGGACCGGCTCAAGCCGGGGACGATCGTACTGGCGGAGGAGGAAGGCGCGCCGTGGGTCAAGTACATCCACGGCACCTATGCGGAAGGGACGTGGACGTTCCTGGGCGGGCACGATCCGGAGGATCCGCAGCACCAGATCGGGGATGCACCGACCGACCTGTCGCTGCACCCCAACTCGCCCGGGTACAGACTGATCCTTAACAACGTGCTCTTCCCGGCCGCCAAGAAGAAGACGTTGAAGACCTGACGACTACGGAAAGAATCGATTGGGGAGGGGGAGGGCGTTCCGGAGGCTTCGAAGGCTACGGGGCGTCGGTCATGCCCTCAGGGGCTCTACGGACGGGGAGTCGAAGGGAGGCGCCGCTGGCGATGCCAGCGGCGCCATCTTGCATTCTCCTTCGAACCGGGCTCCCGGGTCGATTGCGATCTCGGGGGCCGTGAGGTCACCCGAGACGCGGGAGCCGGTCTCGAGATGGATACTCTCCTCCGCGGTGACGTTGCCGATCACGGTGCCTTGCACCGTCACGCTCCGTGCGGTGATGTCCGCGTGCACCACGGAGGCCGGCCCGAGTGTCACGTGGGAAGTCGACTGAATCAATCCCCGCAACCGGCCGTTCACGATCGCCGGCCGATTGAGCGCGAGCTTGCCGCCAAGCTCGAACCCTTCGGCCACGACGACCGGGGCCTCGATGATTTCCGGTTTCGGCGTACGAGGTGGACGCTGCCACCGCCTGATCATGTGAGGCCGGCGTTACGGGCGCTGGAGCTTCGGGATCGCCATCTCCTTGTCCTTCTCCTTGTCCTTCTCCTTGTCACCCTCGTGCGCCGCATCTTCCTTCTTGTCGAGGGCGAGAGGACGAGGAGCCGGAGCCGAGGCCGTCGCCTCGGGCGAATCCTTGATCTTGGAGACGTTCCCGTTGAAGAAGCCGCCCTTGTTGATGACGAGCGAATCCGTCTTGATGTTACCCATGACGCGGCCGGTGGATGCGATCTCGACATCCCCGGTCGCGATCATGTTGCCTTCGTAGGCGCCCATGATCACGGCATCGACGGTGCGGACGTCGGCCCTGACCACGCCACGATCGCCGATGACGAGCTTCCCTCCGACGTCGAGCTCGCCGCCGACCTCGCACTGGATCTCGATAGAATCGGCAATCTGGAACTTCCCTTCGATCCTCGCGTGATCACCGCGGATGGTGAGCAGGTTCTTCGTGCCCTGTGAATCGGATGTGTGCATCAGGGGGTTCTCCGTCGACCGGTCATGAGATGTACGTGTGAGCATTCCCATCCTCCTTCACTCGAGCCGGAGTGTCTCGGCCGCCGGGTTCAGGACCGGCGCGACACCGGCGGGCACGAAACGAACAAGCGCTCGGTTCCGGGTCCGCCAGAATAAGTGATTCCGCGCGTGGGCGCAAGAAATACGCCGGCTTTTCGAACTGTCGCGGGCACCTCGCCGTAGGTCCCGGGGTACTTTCGCGCGCCCGCATGGCATAAAGGCCGGAAAGTCACCTGAAAACCCGAAGCGGAGCAGCATTGTCGCGAGCCCTGTTCCTGACACCCGAGGCGTCGACCGCGATTCGCGCGGAAGTCGAGCGCGCACGCGGAAACGAAGTCTGTTTCCTGGCCCGGGTCGGGGATGACGGCGAGGTCATCGATCCCATCGCCGTTGCTCGGGGCAACCGTCGCGCGGTGCTCGCCGCAGTCCGGTCCGCCGAGCCCGGGATGCTGGTGATCCACAATCACCCGACTGGCGTGCTCGAGCCCTCGGAGGCGGATCTAGAGGTGGCGGCCGAGCTGTACGCCGAAGGGATCGGACTCGCGATCACGGACAACGTCGCCTCCGAGCTGTACGTGGTTGTCGAGCCGGCGCTGCCGACGGCGTACGAGCCGATCGATGCGGACGCGATCGACGCGCTGCTCGGCCCCGGCGGCCCACTCAGCCGTGCGCACCCCTTCTATGAGGATCGGCCGATGCAGCGAAAACTTGCGGCCACGATCGTGGGGGTGTACAACGGCGGCGGGATCGCGGTGGCGGAAGCGGGGACCGGCACGGGGAAATCGATCGCCTACCTGGTCCCTGCGATCCGGTGGGCGGTGGCCAACCGCGAGCGTACGGTCGTGTCGACGAACACGATCAACCTCCAGGAGCAGTTGGTCGGGAAGGACCTGCCGTTCCTGCGCCGCGCCCTCGGCGAGCCGTACCGCTTCGCGCTGGTCAAGGGGCGGTCCAATTATGTCTCGATCCGGCGTGCGCACCTTGCGGCGCAGGGCGCCAGCACGCTCTTCGACACCGGGCAGCGGGCCGAGCTGGACGCGATCATCGAGTGGCTCCGGACCACGCGCGAGGGGTCGCTCCAGGATCTTCCGTTCCAGCCGGCGCCCGAGGTCTGGGACGAGGTCGCAAGCGAATCGGACGTGTGTCTGCGGGCCAAGTGTCCGCATTTCGAGGCGTGCTTCTACCAGCGCGCTCGCCGCGACGCGGCGACGGCGGACATCCTCGTCGTCAATCATCACCTCCTCTTCAGCGACCTCGCGGTCCGTCGTGCCCAGGGCAACTACACCGCGCAGGCCGTGCTCCCGGCGTACCGTCGTGTGATCCTCGACGAGGCGCACAACCTGGAGGACGCCGCGACGTCGCACCTCGGCGCGGCGGTCTCGCGGCGTGGCCTGCTTCGGGTGCTGGGCCGACTCGACCGGCGCGGGCGCGGCATCCTGGCCGCTGTGGTCGGCCGCCTGGAGGAAGGGCCTGACGACCTCCTCCAGCAGGACGCGCTCGAGCAGATCCGGTCGCACGTTCGGCCTACGGCCGAGCGAGCGCGCGAGCACATCGTCGAGTTCTTCGGCCGACTCGAGGCGATCGCCCTCGAGGCCGACGACGGCGTGCTCCGTCTCGACCCGGATGTCTCCGCCCGCCCCGAATGGGAGGCGGGGCTCCGCACCACCTTCGAGAACGTGACCACTACGCTCGAGGCGCTGATCCGCGGGATCGGACGGCTCCGTGAGACGATCCGCCTCGACGACCGCTGGCGCGAGTCGCTCGAGGAACGGCTCCTGGAGCTGGAATCGGTGGCGGGCCGCACCTCCGTCGCGCTCGATGCCCTTCGTCTCGCCTTCGCGCCCGCCGACGATGCGCTGCCGATGGTGCGGTGGATCGAGCGCAGAGGCGGCGGTGGCGGCCGCGAGGCGAACGTGGTCGTGAACGCCGCGCCGGTCGACGTGGCCGGAGCGCTGCGTGAAGCGCTCTTCGAGCGTGTCGACACCGCGGTCCTGACTTCGGCGACGCTCGCCACCCGCGACGGCTTCGACTTCATGCGCAGCCGCCTCGGGCTCGCCGGCGGCGGCCTGAAGATCGATGAGGCGGTCTACCCCTCGCCGTTCGACTACGAGGAGCAGACCGTCGTCGCGATCCCGACGGACCTGCCCGCGCCGCGGGAGGGCGAGAGCGGGCGCTTCGACTACGCGACGGCGGACGTCGTGCGGGACCTCGCCGAGATGAGCGATGGCGGCATCTTCGTCCTGTTCACGTCATACCGGTCGCTCAAGCGGGTCGCGGGCGAGCTGCGACGCCGAGGAGTGGATGGCCGCTGGCCGCTCTTCGTGCAGGGCGAGGCGCCGCGTGCGCGGTTGGTCGAGGCGTTCGCCGCGTCGGGGCACGGGATCCTGCTCGGCGTCGCCTCGTTCTGGGAGGGCGTCGACGTGCCGGGCCGCCCGCTTCGCGGACTCGTGATCACGAAGCTGCCCTTCAAGGTCCCGTCGGAGCCGCTCACGGCCGCGCGCGTCGAGGCGATCGAGAGGGACGGCGGCAACGCCTTCTACGAGTACATGCTGCCGCATGCCGCGCTGCGCCTGAAACAGGGGTTCGGACGACTGATCCGGTCCCGAGCGGACCGCGGCGCCGTACTCCTGCTGGACCGACGGATCGTCGAGAAGGGGTACGGCAGGTACTTCCTGGAATCGCTGCCGCCGGCGCCGGTCCGCGTGGGACCATGGGCCGAGATCGCGCCGGCGGTACGTGGGTTCTACGCGCTCGAAGGGGGAGGTGTGGGGTAGGGGGGCGGGATGGCCCGGGGTGGTGCGGGGGTCGCCGGGCAGGCATTGCCCTGCGACCCCGCTGTGTATGGATCAGGCGGCGACGAGGCGGCGCACGAAGTAGCCGATCAGCGCGATCGGCGCGACGACGAACACGATGAACTTGAGCAGCATGCCGGCGAGCGACAGCGCTCCCGACAGTATGGCTCCGACGATCGAGACCACGATCACCAGCGCGATCCCCGCCAGGAGGAGCGGGAGTCCGACGAAGAGGCCAAAGAACAGCGGGATTGCGACCGCGCCGATGACCGCGAGGACCGGCAGGCCGATCACGACCAGGGGCACGAGCGCGGGGAGCAGCAGGACGACAAGCGCGAGGGCTGCGAGGAAGAAGCAACCGGTCCGCGCGAAGCCGGGCCGACGGGGCGCAGTCGTGTATTCCATGTTCATCGAGAACTCTCCTTGTCGCGTTGGGTCCGAAGACGGGGTGCCGTACGAACGGTGCAAACAGATGGTTTCGCGCTGGGGTCCGGGCTGGCGGCCACAACACGCGGCGCGTAGACTTCTCGTGGCCGCGCACTCGGCGGCACCCTGAACCCGAACAGCGGACGGCGCCTTGCAGCCGACGAAGATCGTATGCGTGGGGCGCAACTACGTGGCCCACGCCCGTGAGCTGGGGAACGAAGTTCCGGAAAAGCCTCTCCTCTTCTTCAAGCCGCCCTCGGCGGTGATCGGCGATGGACAACCGATCGTGCTCCCGAGCGCATCCGAGAGGGTGGAGCACGAGGGCGAGATCGCGGTGATCATCGGCCGCCGTGCGCGGAATGTGTCGGAAGCGGAGGCGCTCGCCGTGGTCGGAGGCGTTGCGCCGCTGAACGACGTGACCGCCCGGGACCTCCAGCGCACGGACGGCCAGTGGGCGCGGGCAAAGGGGTTCGACACGTTCTGCCCGATCGGGCCGGCGATGCCGCTGCCGCCGGACTGGCGAGAGCTCGAGGTGATCTGCCGCGTCAACGACGAGGTGCGGCAGCACGGCCGGGCCTCGGAGATGGCGTTCGGCATTCCGTACCTGATCGCGTACGTGAGCCGGATCATGACGCTGGAGCCCGGTGATGTGCTCGCGACCGGGACACCCGAAGGGGTGGGCCCGCTCCGCCCCGGCGACGTCGTGGAGGTGGAACTGGTGGGCGGTGGGCGCGTGCGGAATCCGGTGGTCGCCGAGGGCGACTGATGTAGCGGCCTCGTTGCGAGGCCACTGACGTAGCATTCCTTGCGGAGGCGGAGCCATGGGGCGCGCGCTCCGGGACTGTATCGACCAATGACGACGACCAAGAAGCTCGAACTCGCGGAGCGCTTCCGCTCCTTCCCCGCCTACCCGCTCGCAGACGTGCCCCAGATCAAGCGGGAACTCATCTCACGGGGCGTGGACGTGATCGATCTGGGTGCCGGCGACGCGGACCTGGCGCCTCCGCCCGCGGCGGTCGAGGCGCTAATGCGGGCCGCGCAGAGTCCGGAGATGGGCCGCTACCCCTTCCAGCTCGGGCTGCCGGCGTTCCGTGAGGCCGTGGCCGCGTGGATGGAGCGGCGCTTTGGGGTTCAACTCGACGCGTACAAGGAGATCCTGCCGATCATCGGCTCGAAGGAGGGGATCGCGCACCTCGCGTTCTGCTACGTCGGCCCCGGAGACCGGACGATCCTGCCGGATCCGGGCTACCAGCCTTACGTGGGCGGGACGCTCCTGGCCGGCGGCGAGCCGTACGCCGTGCCGCTTCGCCCCGAGAACCAGTTCCTGATCCCGCTCGACGAGATCCCGTCGGAGGTGGTGGAGCGGGCCAGGATCCTGTATCTGAACTACCCGAACAATCCGACGGCCGCGATCGCGCCGCGGGAGTATCTCGAGGAGGCGGTCGCCTTCTGCCGTCGGCACGGGATCGTGCTCGTCTACGACAACGCCTACAGCGAGATCGCGTTCGATGGCTACTCGCCGCCGAGCATTCTTGAGATCGACGGCGCGCGCGAGGTCGCGATCGAGTTCCACTCCTTCTCGAAGACGTACAACATGACGGGGTGGAGGCTGGGCTGGGCGGCCGGCGGCGCGGAGGTCATCGCCGCGCTCTCGCGCGTGAAGTCGTTCATCGACACCGGGGCGTACATGGCGGTGCAGGCCGCGGGGAAGGCAGCGCTCGAGAGTTGGGACGAGTGGGTTCCGGGGAACGTCGCCGCGTTCCGCGAGCGTCGGGATGCCGCGGTCGAGGCGCTGCGCGCGCAGGGGTTCGACGTGGCATCGCCCGCGGCGACCATGTATCTGTGGGTGCCCACGCCCGGCGGAGTCGAGTCCGAGCCGTTCGCGCGGCGGGCGCTCCTCGAGCAGGGTGTGGTGATCATGCCCGGCGCCGCACTGGGCGCCGGCGGCGAAGGATTCTTCCGGATTGCGCTGACACAGTCGGCCGATCGGCTGCGCGAAGCGGCCACACGGCTCGGCAAGTTGATTTGACGGTCCGGAACTGGCGTCTCGAGGGCGGGTTAGAAAGGAAGCCATGAGAGCGACCGCCCCGCAGTCCCCACCTGAACGATCGACGTCCCCGCCTACCCCCGTGGCAGCGGTGCGCGCACCCCATCGCGCCCCGAGGGTCTCCTACCGTCGTGCGTTCCGCGTCGGGATCGGGGTATCGGTCCTGCTGCACCTGCTCATCGTGTTGTTCGCATGGCGGACCCGCCTCGTGCCGGTCCCGGTCGTGGGGGAGTACACGCCGGCTCTGGCCGTGGGTGGAGAGCAAGCAGCAATGCGGGTGGAGCGGATCGTCCCGGTGGCGGAGGCGCAGGACGACGCCGAGGCACCCGTGCCGCCGGAGCGCGAGCCGGAACCGGAGCGGGAAGCGACGCCCGGCCCGGTCACGCAACCGGGAGCCGTGGACGCGGCGCCGTCGCCTGGCGCATCCGTGGCCGAACGTCTACGCCCCCGCATGGTCGATCCACGCCTCTGGACCCGCCCCGAGCTGCCACCCCCGGAACAGCCGAGCGACATCGAGCGCGTTCGTGCCCGCATTGCGGCGCGCATCCAGGAGTGGAACGACTCCGTCGCGTACGAGGCGGCACGAGCGGCGGACGCGATGGACTGGACCGTGAAGGACGGAGAGGGCCGGCGCTGGGGCGTCTCGCCCGGGAAGATCCACCTCGGCGACATCACCATCCCGGTCCCGGTCGGACTGGGCGGGCCGTCGCAACGGAGGGAAGAGCAGGAGAAGCGCGCTCGCCGCGATGCGGAGATCGCGGCTCAGGCAGAGCGCACTGACGTCGACGAGTTCCGGCAGGACCGCGTAAAGGCGATCCGGGAGCGCAAGGATCGGGAGCGGCAGGAACCGACGGGCACCTCGACCGCAGGCGCGTCCAGTGGGAGCGGGTCGACGGGGAGCGCCGCCTCGGGTGCCGGAAACGGCTCGGGTTCCGGATCGGGGGCGGGCGGCGGGTCCGGGTCAGGCTCGGGCTCGCAGGGTGGGAACACGCCGGGCGGCGTCTAGCGTGACGTGACCCGAGGCCGATCACGACGACGCGCGCGCGGCCGAGCCGGAGCGCCAGAGGCCGAGGTCGAGGTCGGGGAAGATCATCCCATCGCGGGCCTCGGCTTCACCGATTAAGCGCCAGTCGTTGTCACCGAGGTCCTCGCCGCGCTCCTGCTTGCGGACCAGATCGATGGCGCGGTCGAAGACGTGCATGTGGTTGCCGAACCTCACCTGTGCATAGTCCCTGGCCGCCTGCGTCGAGATCAGGAACTGCCAGTCCGAGGACTGGAGCAGGAGGAGCTCGCGTGCGGCAAGGCGCAGGAGGCGGTGGATGATCTCGTGCTCGCGGTCGATCCACCGGTCGACGAGCTCACGCAGCGTCAGCTCCGCGCGATAGATCTCGGGCCAGGTCCAGTCGGTCTCGTGATTGAGCCAGATGTAATGGTGCCCACCCTCGCCCCATGAGCCCTCGGGGAGCGCGATCTCGCCCGCCGGCTCGTGGTGGTCCAGGTAGCCGCCGCCGGTGGTGAGCTCGATCTCATCGTCGCGCGCCATCTTCTCCATGATCCGGATGATCCACTCGACGCCCTCGTGCCACCAGTGGCCGAAGAGCTCGGTGTCGAAGGGGGCGACGACGATACCCGGCTCGCCGAAAAGCTCGAGGTGTTGCTCGAGGCGCTGCCGGACGAGGCCGTGGAAGTGGAGCGCGTTCTCCTCGATCCGCTCGGCGGCCATCTCGGGGACGTATTCGGCCTTCTGGCCGAGGTTCGCCCCCCGGCTGGTGACGCGCCAGTAGCGGTGGCCGCCCGGGTGGTGCCGCTTGTGGAACTCGAGGTACCAGCCATCGCCGGGGTAGCCCCATTCGCCGCTCCAGACCTGGAGGGACGCGGCCGGCTCGCGCGCGTAGACGTGGACGGGTCGGCCGGGCGAGGCCGGCGAGTGGACGCGATACATGGCGTTGGGGGTGCGGCTCACATCCTCCGGGCGAATCGCCTCGCCGTACTCCCTTTCGTAGCGCTCGGCCAGCCGCCGCAGGGCGGGGTGGAGCTGGGCGTAGGTGCCCATGGCCTGACCGCCGCGCAGGAGGTGCGTGTCGACGAAGAAGTACTCGATCCTTTCGTCGGCCAGGAACTCCTCGATGCCGCGCCGCGGGCCCGGCTCCGGGACGCGCGGCCCGGCGACGGGCGGCGCCCAGTCGTAGGCCGGGCGATAAGCGCACTCCGGGAGCCAGATCCCGCGCGGGTCACGGCCGAAATGCCGACGGTAGCTCTCGATGCCGAGCCGGATCTGCGCCCGGACGGCCTCGTCGGTCCCGATCAGCGGGAGGTACCCGTGCGTTGCCGCGCTGGTCATGATCTCGATCGCGCCCACGTCCTGCAGGCGACGGAACACGCCGATGATGTCGCGGTCGTAGCGGTCGCGGAAGTCGGCCAGGCGCTCGGTGAAGATCTCCTCCCAGCGCCGGGCCAGCCAGGCGCGGTGCAACTGACCCTCCCACTCGAAGACCTCCGCGTCGTGGCGCGCGGATTCGATCCGTTCCTCGAGCCAGTCCTCGAGCTCGTCCTGGAACGCCTCGGAGGCGAGCTGCTCCGCCAGGATCGGCGTGATCCCCAACGTGATCCCCAGGCGCAGTCCGCGGTCCAGGAGTCTCTCGATCCCACGGATCAGCGGAAGGTAGCTCTCGGCGGCCGCCTCGCTCAGCCACTCTGTGCCGTGGGGCCAGCGGCCGTGCGCGAGGACGTAGGGCAGATGGGAGTGCAGCACGATGGTGAACGCGCCGAGTCTCATGGGCAGATCCTGGGATTTGCGGGTGGAGTCTGGTCTGTGAATTGCACGCGTCGCCCCGGCCTTCAAGGTCCGTTCCCAACTGGAGGGACGATGTTTAGAAACCGTTGGGTGGAGAACCGCAAGCAGCTCCTGTTCGTGGGCGTGGGTGCTACCGCCGGCCTGTTGGCCGGGCTGTCGATGGCCGGGCGCCTCGGGCGGCGGCCGGGAGCGCCGTCGCTGGACGAGTTGGAGCGCCGGGTCAGCGATGCGCTGGATGCCGAGGGGCTGCTATCCCGATTCGACATCGAGGTCGGCGCCCTGAGCGACGGGATCGTCGAGCTCGCCGGCATGGTACGAGACGAGACCGACGCCGAGCGCGCCGTCGCAATCGCCCAGGAGGTCCCGGGCGTGCGAACGGTGCTGAACCGACTGGACATAGAGATCCTGGAAGAGCACCTGGCCGAGACACGTGTGCGGAACGCGGACCGGACCGCGGGCGAGCGCGACAGGCACTGGTACGGCAACATCGTGGGGACGGGGATGCGCCGGCAGGGCCACGAGACCGACCCCGATCGGCCTGACGACCGGGTGTCGATGGTGACGCGCGAGCTGGGCGTGGACCGCGCGGTCGAGGCCGCGAGCGAGCCGCTCGACAAGCTCGCTCCCGCCGTGGCCGGGCACACGACGGTGCCGGCGGCGCCGACCGACCGCGCGACCGTGGCCGATGCCTCGCACAGGCGGCTCGGCAACGTGCCCGAGGAGCCGCTCCAGGAGCTGAACCCGGCGTCGGGGATCCACGAGAACGTGAAAAAGGGCACCGAGCTCACGATCGAGGAAGCGGGCCTCGAAGTGGAGCCGGCCGCGCGCGAATCGGAGGATCGCGGGTAGCCGCTCCGGTGTAGTTTCAGCCGGTTGACGAGGCGGAACCTAGGGCGCTACCCTTCCGTTTTCAACGTCACCGGCTGAGAACATGACCGAACCGCTTTCACCACAGTACGATCCGGGCGCCATCGAGGCGCCGCTCTACCGCCGCTGGGAAGACAAGGGGTACTTCCGCGCCGACCCCGAGCCGGTGCTCGAGGGGCGGAAGGACCCCTATGTCGTGATGATCCCGCCGCCCAACGTGACGGCGGTGCTGCACATGGGGCACGGCCTGAACAACACGATCCAGGACGTGCTGGTCCGCTGGCGCCGGATGCAGGGGCGGGAGACGCTCTGGCAGCCGGGGACGGATCACGCAGGGATCGCGACGCAGAACGTCGTCGAGCGGATCCTCGCCAAGGAGGGGAAGACTCGCTACGACGTGGGCCGCGAGGCGTTCGTCCAGCGGGTCTGGGACTTCGTCGAAGAGACCGGCTCGACCATCCTGGAGCAGCTCCGGGCGATCGGCTGCTCGTGCGACTGGTCGCGCACGCGATTCACGCTGGATCCCGGTCTCTCGCGTGCCGTGCGGGAGGTCTTCGTCCGTCTCTACGAGAAGGGGCTGATCTACCGGGGCCACTACATCATCAACTGGTGCCCGCGGTGCCTCACTGCGCTCTCGGACGAGGAGGCGGAAGGGGAGGAGACTCAGGGCAAGCTCTACTACCTCCGCTATCCGCTGGCCACGCCCGAGGCCGGCGTGGGCACGGGTCTGCCCACGCTCCCCGACGGGCGGCCGTACGTCGTCGTCGCGACGACGAGGCCGGAGACGATGCTCGGCGACACGGGCGTCGCGGTGCACCCCGGGGACGAGCGCTACAAGGGGCTGGTCGGGCTCGAGCTCGAGCTGCCGCTCACGGGGCGTCGCATCCCGATCGTGGCGGACGAGTTCGTGGACCCGGAGTTCGGCACCGGCGCGGTGAAGGTCACGCCGGCGCACGATCCGAACGACTTCGAGATGGGCCGCCGCCACGGGCTCGCCGAGATCGACGTGATGACGCCCGAGGCGACGATGAACGACGAGGTCCCGGAGCCGTTCCGCGGCCTCGACCGCTTCGAGGCGCGCGAGAAGGTCGTCGAGTCGTTCGCCGAGCTGGGTCTGCTGGAGAAGGTCGAGGAGCACACCCACGCGGTCCCGCACTGCTACCGCTGCGATACGGTGGTCGAGCCGCGGCTCTCCGAGCAGTGGTTCGTGCGGATGAAGCCGCTCGCCGAGCCGGCGCTCGCGGCGTCGCGGGAGGGGAAGGTCCGCTTCACGCCCGAGTGGCGCACGAAGATCTACGAGCAGTGGCTCGAGAACATCCGGGACTGGTGCATCTCGCGCCAGCTCTGGTGGGGGCACCGGATCCCGGTCTGGTACTGCCAGACGGAGGGGTGTGGCGAGACGATCGTCGCGCGGGAGGACCCGACCTCGTGCCCCAAGTGCGGCGGCACTGAGCTCGAGCAGGACCCGGACGTGCTGGACACGTGGTTCTCGTCGTGGCTCTGGCCGTTCTCGACGCTCGGCTGGCCGGACGAGACTCCCGAGCTCGAGGCGTTCTACCCAACGCACGCGCTGAGCACGGCCCCGGAGATCCTGTTCTTCTGGGTCGCGCGCATGATCATGGCTGGGCTCGAGTTCATGGGCGAGGTCCCGTTCAGCGACGTGTACCTCCACAGCACGGTCCGCGACCACCTGGGCCGGAAGATGTCGAAGTCGCTGGGGAACGGGATCGACCCGCTGGAGGTGGTCCGTCTCTACGGCGCGGATGCGCTGCGCTACACCGTGATCGCCGCGGCGGGCGTGGGGACGGACGTCCACCTCAACTACCAGGACCTCGAGGAGGCGTTCGCGCCCGGCCGCAACTTCGCGAACAAGATCTGGAACGCGGGTCGTTTCGCGCTCATGAACGTGGAGGGCGCGGAGATCCGCCCGATCGAGGAGGTCCGCGACGATCTGGAGCCGGCCGACCGCTGGATCCTCTCGCGGCTGAACAACGCAACGCGGGAGATGACGCGGTCGCTCGAGTCGTTCCGCTTCCACGACGCCGCATCGACGATCTACCACTTCTTCTGGGGCGAGGTCGCCGACTGGTATCTCGAGCTCGTGAAGCCGCGGCTGTACGGCGAGGCGACGGAGGCGAGCAAGGCGGCGGCGCAGGCGACGCTCGTCGCGGTGCTGGACGGCGTGCTGCGGCTGCTGCACCCGATCATGCCGTTCATCAGCGAGGCGCTCTGGCTGCGGCTGCCGACGCCGGCCGGGCGGGGCAGGGAGGAGTCGCTCGTGATCGCGCGCTGGCCCGAGCCGCGCCCGGAGTGGGACGACCCCGAAGCCGAGGCGCAGATGACAGCGCTCATGGAGCTGATCGGCGAGGTCCGGACGCTGAGGTCCGCGTACGGTGTTGCGGCGGGCGCGCAGGTCGAGGTGCGGCTTTCGAACGTCTCGCCGTCGCTCTCGCGGGCGCTCGAGGCGGAAGAGCGTGCGGTGCGCCGGCTCGCCCGCGTCGCCGAGGTGCGGCGCGACGGCGCCGATGACGGCCGCGCGGGGGCGCACGCGGTCCTCAAGAGCGGCGCCGACCTCTTCATCCCGCTCGAGGGGATCATCGACCTGGAGCGCGAGCGCAAGCGTCTGTCGGCCGAGATCGAGCGGCTCGAGGGGCAGCTCCGTTCGACCGAGGCGCGGCTGGCGAACGAGCAGTTCGTCTCCCGTGCACCGGCCGAAGTCGTGCAGAGGGAGCGCGAGAAGACGGAGAACTTCCGCGCCCAGGTCGAGCGCCTCACGCACATGTTGAAAGCGCTGACGTGAAGTCACGCGTCCCGGGGATGGCGTGCGTCGTCGCGGCAGTCGCCATGGCGGCGTGCGCGCAGGAGTACCCGCCGACCGGCGGCGAGCCGGACCGCGATCCGCCCTACGTCGTTTCTACGGAGCCGGAGGCGATGGCGATCGTTCCGGAGTGGAAGGGGCCCGTCGTCATCCGGTTCAACGAGCGCATCAGCGAGCGCGGGATCGAGGAGGCTGTCACGGTCTCGCCGGAGACGTCGGGGGTCCGCGTCAAGAAGGGCCGGCGCGAGATCCGCGTTTCGCTCGAGGACGGTTGGGAGCGTGGGCGGATCTATCGGATCGTGGTCCACCCGGTCGTGCGGGACCTGTTCGGCAACGTCCGACCCGAGCCGTTCGAAGTGGTCTTCTCGACAGGCGCGCCGATTCCCGCCACCGCACTCGCGGGGCTGGTGCTGGACCGGATCACGGGCAAGCCGGTGCGAGATGTAAGGGTCGAGGCGGTGCACCGCATGGACTCCGTGACCTACGTGGCCACGACGGACACGGTGGGGCTCTTCGCGATGCGCTTCATCCCCTCGGGGGCGTATGACGTACGCGCGTTCGTGGACCAGATCCCCAACAGGCGCGTCGATTTCACGGAGCCGTTCGATTCCGCCGCAGTCCTCATGAGTGCGACGGACACCGCGGTGGTCCAGCTCTCCCTCCTTCCCGGCGACACGACGGCCGCACGCGTTACCGGGGCCAGTGCACCGGATTCGACGCACCTGAAGATCCGGCTCGACGATTATCTCGACCCGGAGGTTCCGCTCGACGGTGTCCGGGTCGAGCTGTTCGAGCTGCCGGACAGCACGTTTGCGGGCACGGCCGAGGCGATGCACGTCCACGAGTTCGAGGCGCTACTCGAGCGGCTGAAGGCAGCCGCCGATTCGACGACTGTCGGCGATGCTCCGGCCGCGACGGATGATGCTCCCGCCGTCGTGGACGGCGATCCTACAGATGCGGACGACGATCCGGCCGCCCCGGAAGATGTCCCCGCGGACACCGCCGTCCCGCTCCCCACTCGCGAGTTCATCGCGGTGCCCGAGTCGCCGCTGCCGCCCGAGACCGGGTTCGTGGTCCGTGTGGAGGGGATACGCAACATCCACGGGTTGGACGGCGGCGGCGGGAGCGCGGAGTTCACCACGCCGAAGCGGCCGGCGCCGCCGGATACCGTTCCGCCGGACTCGATCCATCCGGACTCGCTCCCGGCAGGCATGCGCCCCGACACACTGGGAGTAGGGGCACCGGACTCGATCCTGCCCGGAACGCGCCCGGATTCGCCTCGCGTTCGGCCGGACCCGGTCCCCCCGCGTAAGCGTCCGGACTCGACGGGTGTGTCGCTGTCGGGCACGCTCCTCCGCAGACGATGATGGACCCTCGTCGCTCGATCCCCTCGGTCGACACGCTGCTTGCCAGCGACGCGTTCGTCCCGGTCCTTGCCGGCACGCCGCGCGCTTTCGTGCGTGACGCGCTACAGGCCGTGCAGCAGGAGCTCCGGCGCTCACTGGCGGGCCGGGGCAGCGAGCTGCAGCCGGAGTCGGCAGGCGCGGCGTCGGCGATGCCGGACGCGGCGATGTCGGATGCGGCGATGTCGGATGCGGCGATGTCGGATGCGGCG
>CAYPGK010000034.1:25811-34497 GCA_964410055.1 uncultured Gemmatimonadaceae bacterium
GGACGCGGCGATGTCGGATGCGGCGATGTCGGATGCGGCGATGTCGGATGCGGCGCCGTGGACGGACCCGGAGTGGTGGGCGGAGCGCGTCGCCTCCTGGATCGCGGAGATGAGTCGGCCATCGCTGCGACGGGTGATCAACGCGACGGGCGTGGTCCTCCACACGAATCTCGGTCGTGCGCCCCTCGCCGCGGCGGCGCGTGAGGCGGCTGCGCGGGTTGCGGCCGGGTACGGCAATCTCGAGTACGACCTGCAGGCGGGGGAACGAGGCTCCCGCTACGACCACTGCGCCGAGCTGCTCCGGGAACTCACGGGCGCCGAGGCGGCGCTGGTCGTCAACAACAACGCCGCGGCGGTGGTCCTCGCGCTGAATACGCTGGCCGAAGGCCGGGATGCGATCGTGAGCCGGGGCGAGCTGGTCGAGATCGGCGGCTCGTTCCGCGTCCCCGAGGTCATGGCGAAGAGCGGCGCGCGGATGCGTGAAGTCGGCTCGACGAACAAGACGCACCGTGAGGATTACGAGGCCGCCATCTCAGCCGACACGGGCGCGATCCTCAAGGTCCACCGTTCGAACTTCCGGATCGTGGGCTTCACGGCCGAAGTGTCGCTCGCGGAGC
Organism: uncultured Gemmatimonadaceae bacterium; assembly: GCA_964410055.1. Classification (GTDB taxonomy): domain Bacteria; phylum Gemmatimonadota; class Gemmatimonadetes; order Longimicrobiales; family RSA9; genus CALBZE01. Next base: position 26,429 of record CAYPGK010000034.1, read on the forward strand.
TCGCGACGTTGGGGCGCACGCACGGCGTGCCGGTGGTGAACGACCTCGGCTCGGGGCTCCTGCTCGACCTCGAGTCGATCGGGCTGCCGCACGAGCCGACCGCAAGCGATGCGCTCCGGGATGGCGCGGATGTCGTCACCATGAGCGGCGACAAGCTGCTCGGCGGGCCGCAGGCGGGGATCATCCTCGGGCGGGCGGAATGGATCGCGCGGATGCGCAAGAATCCACTCTGCCGTGCGTTCCGAGTGGACAAGCTGACGCTGGCGGCGCTGGAGGCGACGCTCGCGCTCTACCGCGACCCTGAGCTCGCAATTCGCGAGGTTCCGGTATTGCGCATGCTCGCGCTCGGCGCCGAAGAGCTCGAACAGCGGGCGCGGCTGTGGGTGGACCGGCTGCGCGAGGCCGGGGTCTCGGCGGAGGCGGTGCCCGGCGCGTCCACGGTGGGCGGCGGCGCCTACCCCGGCGTCGAGTTGCCGACCACGCTGGTCGCGCTCAATGCGGCGATGCGGTCGGCCCGGGAGGTAGAGGCGGCGCTGCGGCAGGGCGAGCCTGCGGTCGTCGCACGGATCGTCGACGGGCGCGTCGTCCTCGACCCGCGCACGGTGTTCGAAGAAGAAGAGGCCGCGCTCCTCGAACGGGTGGTCGATGCCGTCGCCTGAGAGTGTAGGCCGGCCGGCCGCGTTCCTGGACCGCGACGGCACGCTGATCGCCGAGCGCGAGTACCTGGCCGACCCGGCAGGCGTCGAGCTGATCCCCGGCGCTGCGGATGCGCTGCGCCGACTCGCGGCCGCGGGGTACCGGCTGGTGATCGTGACGAACCAGTCGGGGATCGCGCGCGGCTATTACGGGGAGGCAGAGTTTCGGGCGGTGCAACGTCGGGTCGAGGAGCGATTCGCCGAGGCGGGCATCCACTTCGACGGCGTCTACCACTGCCCGCACCACCCGGAGATCACGGGGGCGTGCGAATGTCGCAAGCCGGGGCTCGGGATGTACCGCCGGGCGGCCAGGGAACTCGGGCTCGACCTCGCGCGTTCGATCTACGTCGGCGACCGGCCGAGCGACGTGCTGCCTGCGCTCGAGCTCGGAGGGATGGGCTTTCTGGTCCTTACCGGGTACGGCGCGCTGCACGCGGCGGAGGCGCCCCGGGAGGTGGTCGTCGCCGACGACCTCGCGGCGGTCGCAGAGGCCGTGAAGCGCCGCTCGTGAGGCGGAGATCCGGGGTTGACAGCCCCCCGTGCCGCCGTCTATCGTTGGCTTGAAACCTGCGCCATCCGAGGGTGTACCCTCAGGCCGGGATCACCGGGATAGCATCCCGAACACGATCGAGGAGGATTCGATGACCATCACGGTCACGCCGAATGCGGTTGCCGAGGTGCAGAAGTTCATGGAGGAGCAGGGCGCGGCCGAAACCGCCGGGCTCCGCGTTGCTGTCCTTCCGGGTGGCTGCTCCGGCTTCCAGTACGGGCTGAACATCGAGGATGAGGCCCAGGAAGACGACGAGGTGATCGAGATGAACGGGCTGCGCGTCTTCGTGGACCCGTTCAGCGCGCAGTATCTCGACGGCGTCGAGATCGACTACGTCACGACGATGATGGGTTCGGGCTTCACGTTCAACAACCCGAACGCGACGGGCGGCTGCGGCTGCGGCAGCTCGTTCACCGCCTGAGCATCGTCCCGACATGTGAAGGCCGAGACACGGGCTCGCGGCGGCTGCCTGCGAGCCCGTCGTTCGTATACCCAGGGCGGGTCGTTCGTACATCCAGAGCGGAAGGACGTGGGATGATGATCGCGGCCACCGAAACGCTCGAGAGTCCGCTCCACTACACCCGGCTCTCCACGGCCGAGCTCCGGGAGCGGATCCTGCGGCGCAAGGCCGAGCTCAATGCGGTGATCCTCGGACATTACTACCAGCGCAGCGAGATCCAGGACGTCAGCGATTTCGTGGGCGACTCGCTCGGCCTCTCCCAGGAGGCCGCCGGAACGGACGCGGACGTCATCGTGTTCTGCGGCGTCCACTTCATGGCGGAGACGGCCAAGATCCTCTCTCCGACGAAGACCGTCCTCATGCCGGACCTGCGCGCCGGCTGCCCGATGGCCGACTTCGTCACGGCCGATGCGCTCCGCAGGCTAAAGGCGCAGCACCCGGACGCGGCGGTCGTCGCGTACGTGAACTCGACGGCGGCCGTCAAGGCCGAGGCCGACCTCTGCTGCACGAGCTCGAATGCGGTGAGGATCGTCGAGTCGATCCCCCGCGAGCGGCCGATCCTCTTCGTTCCCGACAAGAACCTCGCGGATTACGTGGCCGAGCAGACCGGGCGGGACAACATCATCGCCTGGGACGGCTACTGCTACGTCCACGACGACCTGGTGCTCGACGAGCTGGCGCAGGCGCGGCGCGAGCACCCGGATGCCAAGGTGGTCATCCACCCCGAGGCGCGGCACGACCTGCTCGAACAGGCGGATTACGTGGCCTCGACGGCGGGGATCGCGAAGCTGGCCGCCGAGCACGACGCGCTCATCGTCGGAACCGAGCGGGGGCTCGTCGACCGGCTCCGGGAGCGCTTCCCCGAAAAGCGGATCATCCCGCTCTCTCGCGCCGCGATCTGCGGGAACATGAAGATGAACACGCTGGCCAAGTTGGCGTGGTGCCTGGATCACGGCGAGTACGAGGTCACTCTGGACGAGGACGTGCGCCAGCGGGCCGAGGGCGCGCTGCGTCGCATGCTCGAGCTCTCGGGCGGCTGGCGTGCGCCGACGGAGGAGGAGCGGCGCCTCGAAGAGGCGGGGGTGCGCGCGCCGGGGTGCGGCTGCGCCTGAGCAGTTCAGATAGGCGGAACGCAGCGCCGTGCGCCGACCATCGAGTGCGGCGGCGCCTGAGCGGTAGAGATCCTGGAGACGCTCGATCGACAATGATGGAGGGGCGGCTGGAGGTCCGGGCCTTTTCAGGACCGGTCATGGGAGAAAACGCGTACCTCGTCTGGGGACGCGGTCAGATCAATGCCGTTGCGATCGATCCCGGCGAGGGCGCGGCGGCCATGGCGGACGCGGTGGAGGCGGAGGGACTCGCGCTCGAGGCCGTGCTGCTCACCCACGCCCACTTCGACCACATCGAGGGCGTCGCGGAGATCGTGCAGAGGACCGGCGCGCCGGTCTACCTCCATCCGGACGCCCGGCCGTGGTACGACAGGGCGCCTGAACAAGCGGCGATGTTCGGGATGAGGATCGCGACGCCGCCGCCCCCGTCGCACACGCTCGCGCACGGCCAGCTCCTCGAACTGGGCGGAGCGCGCTTCGAGGTCCGGGACGCGCCCGGCCACGCACCGGGGCACGTGATCCTGTACGTGGCGGAGGCCGGCGTCGCATTCGTGGGCGACGTGGTATTCCAGGGATCGATCGGCCGGACCGACCTCCCCGGCGGCGACTTCCAGCAGCTCATGCGCTCGATCCGCGAACAGGTGCTCACCCTGCCGGACGAGACGGTGCTCTACCCCGGCCACGGTCCCGAGACGACGGTCGGGCACGAGCGCGTCGCCAACCCGTTCCTCGCCCCGCAGTACCGAGGCGGCTTCGCCTGATGAACATGGCTGACAGTACGGCTGGCGCGCCGCCGCGCCCGGTGCCGGTCGCGGTCTTCGCCTCGGGCGGTGGTTCGAACCTGCAAGCCATCTTGAACCACCTGGCCGGACCGGCAGGGAGCGTGGCCCGGGTAGTGCTCGTGGTCAGCGACAAGGCGGATGCCGGCGCGCTGGAGCGTGCCCGGCGCGCCGGTGTGCCGACGCGCGTAATTCCGGTCCGGGACCGGCCGGGCGCCGAGGTGGCGAGTGAGATGCTGGACGCGCTGGCGGCAGCGGGCGCGCGGATGATCGCACTCGCCGGGTACCTCCAGTTGGTGCCGGCGGAGGTGGTGCACGAGTTCCGGGATCGGATCGTGAACATCCACCCGTCGCTGCTCCCGGCATTCGGCGGGAAGGGGATGTACGGCGCGCGGGTCCACAAGGCCGTGCTGGAGGCCGGCTGCCGCATCAGCGGCGCGACGGTGCACCTGGTCGACGAGGAGTACGACCGTGGCCGTATCCTGCTCCAGTGGCCGGTCCCCGTGCTGCCCGAGGACACGGCGGAGACGCTGGCCGCGCGTGTGCTGCGCGTGGAACATGCGATCTATCCGGTGGTCGTCGAGGCGCTCGCGGGGAGCAGCGCGTCTGGGGGCGATGTCGGGGCGTTCCGGGTCCCGGACTCGACGACGTTCACGTTGGTGGATGGAAACGCGCCCGACGCGCGTGAGGTGCGGCGGGCGCTCGGATTGGGTTGAAAACGGAAGCCAGGCGAGGGCGTGGGGCGATGCCGAGGGCGATACTGAGTGTTTCGGACAAGAGGGGTCTGGTCGATTTCGCGCGCGGGCTGCGGGACCTCGGGTGGGAGATCATCTCGACCGGCGGGACGGCGCGCATGCTGGGCGAGGCGGGGATCGAGGTGCGTGGAGTGAGCGAGGTGACCGGCCACCCCGAGATCATGGACGGCCGGGTCAAGACGCTGCACCCCGCGATCCACGCCGGGCTCCTCGCCCGGCGCGATGTCGCGAGCGATCTGGAGGCGATGGAGCGGCTCGGCTACGCCGGGATCGACCTCGTCGCCGTGAACCTGTACCCGTTCCGGGAGACGGTGGCCGCGGGGGCCGCAGTCCCCGAGGCGATGGAGCAGGTCGACATCGGCGGGCCGACCATGCTGCGGGCTGCGGCCAAGAACCATGCGTGGGTCGTGCCGGTCGTGGATCCCGACGACTATCCCCTGGTGCTGGACGCGCTGCGGAGCGGAGAGGTTCCCGGCGAGCTGCGGGCCCGGCTCGCAGCCAAGGTCTTCGCGCACACGGCGTCGTACGACGCCGCGATCGCGGAGTACCTGGAGCGTGAGTCGGCCGTGGCTGGTGGAGATGCGGCGTCGCCTGACCAGGCGTTCCCCGAGTCCGTCTCGCTTCGGCTGACGAAGGTTCAGGAACTGAGGTACGGCGAGAACCCGGACCAGGCGGCGGCGTTCTACGCGGAGGACGGCGCGCCCCTCGGGTCGCTGCCGCGCCTCAACCAGCTCCACGGCAAGGAACTCTCCTTCAACAACCTGCTCGACATCGAGGGTGCGGTCATGGCGGTCTCCGCCTGGGCGGACACGGACCGTGCGGCGTGCGTGATCGTGAAGCACACGACGCCGTGCGGGATCGCGCTCGGTGGGGATGCCGAGGATGCCTACCGACGGGCGCTCCAGACCGACCCGGTCTCGGCGTTCGGCGGGATCGTCGCGTTCAACGTGCCGGTCACCGGCGCCGCCGCGCAGGCGATGGCGAGCACCTTCCTCGAAGTCATCGTCGCGCCGGGATTCGACGACCACGCGCTCGAGGTGCTGCGCGCCAAGAAGAACCTGCGCCTGATCGCGCTGCCCATGGAGCCGGCGGGCGCGGAGGAGCTGGACTACAAGAGGGTCCGCGGTGGGTTCGTGGTGCAGCGCCGGATGCGCATGACGTTCCCGGAGGACGGGTGGCGCGTGGTGACGAAGCGGCAGCCGACGGAGCGGGAGTGGAACGACCTGCGCTTCGCGTGGCGCGCCGTCGCCTCCGTCAAATCGAACGCGATCCTGCTGGCCGAGGACGAGCGGGTCGTCGGGATCGGGGCGGGTCAGATGAGCCGCGTCGATTCGTCGCGCATCGCGGTCATGAAGGCCCGCGACCAGGGCTTCGAGCTGCACGACTCGGTCCTGGCCTCCGACGCGTTCTTCCCCTTCCGCGACGGGATCGATGCCGCGGCCGAGGCGGGGGTCACGGCGGTGATCCAGCCGGGCGGCTCCATGCGGGACGACGAGGTCATCGCCGCGGCGGACGAGCACGACATGACGATGGTGTTCACGGGCCGGCGGCTCTTCCGACACTGAGCCGGGACGGGGCGCCGGCGCGCGGCCGGTGAATCCGGCGGGCACCACGGGCATGAACGGTGGGCGGGCGCCCGCACGACGCTTGCTGCATCGTGCGGGCGCCCGTGACTGGTAGGATCAGTTGCCTGCCGACAAGGCGTAGAGGGGCACCGCCCGGTGGTCGCGCAGCTTCTCCCGTCCCCGGACGAGCTGGCGACGCAGGCGCTGGATGGCCGCGGTGAGCGCAGCGTTGAGGTCGTCCGCTTCACCCCGTGCGAAGACGTCCGGCGTCCTCGCCACATCCAGCAGGATGTCCACCCGGTAGCGATTGTTGGCCCGCTCGAACGAGATCTCGGCCGCCAGGATCCGGGGATCGAACCGACGGAGCGCCTGCACACGCTGATTGGCGCGCTGGATCACGTAGTCGGGAACCTGGACATGCCGGGCAACGATCGTGACGTTCATGATGCCTCCTCGTGGCTGCGTCGCTCACATGGCTGCGCGAGGCACCGGTCCGCGTCCGCCCGGGGCTGGATCGGCCCGGGTCGCGCACCTCGAGCATAATCGATCCAGGGCCGTTCGTCTGTCGGAGAACTACCGGAATTTCACGTCAGGGGAACGACGACAAGAGGTGAGGGGCGGTGTCGGACCTTCGATCGACGTGGCCGGTCGCGGGTGGCGTTGGACGGCGGTTCCGCTCTGGTCCGTGGCTGGTGCAGGCTGGAACGATGTGCCCGGTTCCGTTAGATTTAGAGGTCAACCACGATTGGGAGGGCTAGTCCTAATTGGTAAGGCAGCGGTCTTGAAAACCGCCGGGCGCAAGCCCTTCAGGGTTCGAATCCCTGGCCCTCCGCTAAAATACACAACGACTTACACGATCTGGCGGCCCGCACCTGCGGGCCGTTTTTTTACGTCGAGCGGGGCGGGTCGGTCCAGATCGTAGCGCGCGGCAATGTCGGATCGAAGGGCGTGCGGCTCCGCGGCTCGAGAGACGGGCAGCTCCCGGATCCCCTCCCGGGACGCCTCGATCTCCGCGATGACCCGCTGCCAGGCATCGCCGAGCGCTGGCGTGCCCCGATTATCGGGTGCGGTGGAGTCACGGCGCTCGGGAGACGTGCTCAGTATCTTCCTCCGTGAACGAGTGACAGCCGCCGCACGACGGCGTCGGCGAAGCGGTCGGCGGCACCGTCGTCGAACGCAAAGAACAGCGCCGGCTCGATCAACTCCGCCTCCATGAGGAGGAACGTGCCTGCCGGCAGACAGTCCCACGTCGAACGAATCAGCACCGCGGCGTACCGCTCCCACTGCGCGGGCGCGTCCCACGGAATCGTCTCGACCTTCACGGGCCAGCGCGCTGCGAGCCGAGAGAGGGCGGGCTCGTCATCCGGCGTGGCCGCCGGCTCATGTCGGTTGGTGGCCACAGCGATGAGCACCGCCTCGCCCTCACGCCGATCCGCCTGCGTCATCATCCGTAGAGCGGAGCGGCGTTGCCCTGGGTGCCTTCGACAGGGTGCCCCTCGTGCCGCCAGTACTCTAGCCCGCCGATCATCTCCTTGACCCGGAACCCCAGCTCCGCGAGGCGTGCCGCGCCCTTGTGCGCTGCGTTGCAGTTCGGGCCCCAGCAGTAGACGACCAGCGTGCGTGCGGGATCGAGGCCCGCCGTCGTCTCCCGCGAGATCGTACGATAGGGAAGGCTGATCGCGCCCGGCACGTGGCACGCCTCGTACGCTTTGCGGGGACGCACGTCTATCACGTGGATCCGCTCCGGTGTGCGCTCAAGGTCGAGCTTCACGTCCGCCGGGTCGGTCTCGAACGCCAATCGTGCCAGGAAGTGGGCCCGCGCCGCTTCGGGCTCCGCCGGCGGATACTCGTTCACGAACGAAAACGCGGCCTCACGCCGCCCTTCGAGCTCGGTCTGCATGGTTCGGCTCCTAGTCGACCGTTGTGGTTGTGTTGGCGTCATCACGTGACGGCGCTAGAATGCCAGTGTAACGGCTCTATCGCCAGCTCCATTTTCACGATGTGGATGGGACCAATTCGGGGGAGGCGGCGCACGGATGAAGGACAGCCGCGGGCAGTCGATCCATATGCTCGACGAGCCGGACACCGATCCCGGGCGGCCGCTGTACCTGCGGATCCGGGACGGCGTGCTCCAGGGAGCGATCGCGCCCGGAACG
>CAYPGK010000035.1:0-33801 GCA_964410055.1 uncultured Gemmatimonadaceae bacterium
CGACGATGAAGCCGGCCAGGTCGTACTCGCCCGGCGCGTAGAAGTCCGGCATCTCCGCGGTCTCGCCGCCCAGGAGCGCGCACCCGTTCTCGCGGCAGCCCGCGGCCACGCCGGCCACGATCTGCTCCGTGACCCCCGCCTCGAGCCGGCCCATCCCGATGTAGTCCAGGAAGAAGAGCGGACGCGCGCCCTCGACCAGGATGTCGTCGACGCAGTGGTTGACCAGGTCGTGCCCGACGGTGTCGTGCCGGCCGGCCATCATCGCCACCTTGAGCTTGGTGCCGACGCCATCGGCGCTCGCGACCAGCGCCGGACTCGACAGCCCTTCGGGCACGCGGAAGATCCCGCCGAACGCGCCGGGCTCGGAGATGACGCCGGGGATCTCGGTCGAGCGGACCAGCTCGGCGATGCTACGCTTGGCCCGCTGGGCGACGTCGCGGTCGACGCCGGCGTCGCGGTAACTCAGGCCGGGCGTGCCGGCCACTTCCGTTGGATCAGGCATGGACGTTCGCGCTCCAGGCGTGCTCGAATGCGGTCATCTCACGGAATGCGGCGACCCGCTCGTGGACCGAGTCCATGCGCAGGTCGACCAGCCGGTCCACACTGAATCGTTCGACGGCGAAGGAGCCGAGCGCCGAGCCGTAGACCATCGCACGCCGCATCTCCACCGGGTCCGTCGAGCCCGCCTGCGCCAGGTACCCGAGGAAGCCGCCGGCGAAGGAGTCGCCCGCACCCGTCGGGTCGAAGACGACCTCCAGCGGGTACCCCGGCGTGAAGAAGACCATCTCCGGCGTGAACAGCATCGCGCCGTGCTCGCCCTTCTTGACGACCACGTAGCGAGGCCCCCGCTCCTGCACCCAGCGCGCGGCGCGGACGAGGTTGTAGTCGCCCGAAAGCGCCCGGATCTCTGCGTCGTTGATCAGGAGCACATCGACCCGGGAGAGGAGCCGGACCAGCGCATCCTTCTTCGACTCGATCCAGTAGTTCATCGTGTCGCACGCCACCAGGCGCGGCGAGCGGACCTGCTCCAACACGTCCCACTGCAACTCGGGATCGATGTTCGCCAGGAACACCCACTCGGCGTTGCGGAACGATTCCGGGATCTCCGGCCGGAAGTCGGCAAAGACGCCGAGCCGCGTTTCGCGCGTGATCGCTGTGTTCAGGTCGTAGTCGTAAAAACCCGACCACCGGAAGCTCTCGCCCGATGCCCGTGCGAGGCCGCTCAGGTCGACGCCCCGCTCCGACAGGAAGGCCAGCTTGTCGGTCGGGTAATCATCGCCCACCACGCCCACGAGCTGCACGGGGTGGAACAGGGAGGCCGCGGCGCCGAAGAAGACGGCCGACCCGCCGAGGGCCTCTTCCGTCTGGCCGAACGGCGTCTCCACGGAATCCAGCGCCACGCTCCCTACCACCAACAAGCTCATTCTCCGTCCTCCCGTTCCATGCGCTCCGGTGCCGTGAGCCCCAGAAGCTCGAGTCCGTTTCGGAGCACGATCGCCACACCCCGTGTGAGCACGAGGCGCGCCCGCCGCAACGCCTCGTCATCGGTCAGAACGGCGAGGGCCGGGTTACGGCTCGGGTTGCCCGCGTGGTACCAGGAGTTGACCATCCCCGCCGTCGTCTCCAGGTAGTCACACACCAGGTGCGGCGCCCGCGCCTCGGCCGCACGCTCGACCACCTCAGGGAACAGAGAGAGCTGCTTGATCAGCGACTGCTCCATCTCGTCCGTCAGGAGGCTGAGGTCGGCCGTCCCCGGATCCAGCGACTCCGGCTCCACGCCCGCCTTGCGCAGGATGCTCTTCATCCGCGCGTGCGCATACTGCACCTTGTAGACCGGGTTCTTCTCCGAGTGGTCCAGCGCGAGGTCGAGGTCGAAGACCATCTGGGCGTCTGCGCTGCGCATCAGGAAGAAGTAGCGCGCCACGTCCACGCCCGTCTCCTCGAAGAGGTCGCGCAAAGTGATGATCTCGCCCGCGCGCTTGCTCAGCCGGACCTCCTTCCCGCCCCGCAGGACCCGTACGATCTGGACGATCTCGATCTCGAGGAAGTCCGGCAGGCCAAGTGCGGCGAGCGCAGCCTGCATGCGCGGCACGTAGCCGTGGTGGTCGGCGCCCCACACGTCAATGGCCCGGTCGAAGCCGCGCCGCGCCTTCTCCCTGTGGTAGGCGATGTCGGGCGTGAAGTAGGTGAACGTGCCGTCGCTCTTGACCAGGACGCGGTCCTTGTCGTCCCCGAACGTCGTGGTCCTGAGCCAGAGCGCGCCCTCGGACTCGTAGGTCAGGCCGCGCTCGGCCAGCTCGCGCAGCGTGTCCTCGATCCGGTTCTCCGCGTAGATCCTGGACTCGGGGTACCACTCGTCGAAGATGACGCGGAACTCCCTCAGGTCCTCCTCCTGCTCGGCGCGGAGCCGACGCACGCCCCAATCGCGGAGCCAGCGACGCCGCGCCTCGGGGTCCATCGCCCGGAGCTCGTCCCCAGCCTCGGCCTCGACCTCGGCGGCCAGGTCGACCAGGTACTCACCCATGTACCCGCCCTCGGGCAGCTCCACATCCTCGCCCTGCCGCTGCCGCCAGCGGACCTCGAGCGACTCGGCGAGCCGGTCGATCTGCACGCCCGCGTCGTTGATGTAGAACTCGCGGGCGACGTCGTGCCCCGTCCACTCCAGCAGGCTCGCGATCGCGTCGCCGATCGCGGCGCCGCGGCCGTGCGCGACGTGCAGCGGGCCCGTCGGGTTCGCCGAGACGAACTCGACCAGGATCCGCTGGCCCTCCCCGCGCGACGACCGACCGAACGCCCGGTCCGCCTCCACGATCCCGGCAAGCTGGGACTGGAAGACCGATTCGGCGAAACGGAAATTGATGAACCCCGGCCCCGCGACCTCGACGCTCGCGACGCCCGCTCGGACGCGGTCCAGCTTCTCGGCGATCTCCTGCGCGATCTCGCGGGGCGGGCGGCCGAGCCGCCCGGCCAACGACAGCGCGACGTTCGTCGCCAGGTCCCCGTGCTCAGGGTTGCGCGGCCGCTCGAGCCGGACCGGCACTTCCGTGCCGGCCAGCTCCGAGACGACCGCCTTGATCTGTTCCTTCAGTTTTTCTGACGGCATCATTCCTTCGTCGACGTCGAGCCGCTCGTCGGCTTCGACTCCCCCGATCCGCCCGGCTTGTCCGCCGCGGCGGCCTTCTTGTAGCTGTCGCTCCTGTAGTCCGTGATGTAGAAGCCGGAGCCCTTGAAGAGCAGGCCGCCGCCCGCGGAGAGCAGACGCTCGGCCTCGGCGCCACACTCCGGGCACTCGGCCACCGGCGGGTCGCTCATCCGCTGGAACTTCTCGAATTCGTGCCCCTTCGGACAGCGATACTCGTACGTCGGCATTTCCAACCTCTTCGCTTCACGCACTGACTCTCATACAACACCCGTAAGCGCGGCTACGACGCCGCGCCCCGGTATACCCCCCACTCGGCGCGAAGGACGTCGCTGATCTCGCCGAGCGTGGCCATCGCCTTGACGGCCTCGATCAATGGGGGCATCAGGTTGTCCGTGCCCCGGGCGGCCGCGCTGACCGCCTCGAGTGCACGGCGGACCGCCGCCTCGTCCCGGCGGCTCCGGACCACCGCGAGCTTCGCCTTCTGACGCGCCTCGAGCGCCGGGAAGTCCGGCTGGTCGATCCGAGGCGGGCCTTCCTCCGTGCGGTAAGCGTTCACGCCCACGATGAGCCGCTCGCCTCGCTCGACCGCGAGCTGGTGCTCGTACGCCGAACGGTGGATCTCCTCCTGGAAGAACGGGATCGCCTTCGCCGCGCCGCCCAGCTCGTCGACCTGCGCCAGGTACGCCCGCGCCTTCGACTCCAGCGCATCCGTCAACGCCTCGACGTAGTAGCTCCCGCCCAGCGGGTCGACCGTCTCGCTCACCCCGGATTCCGTGGCCAGGATCTGCTGAGTACGGAGCGCCAGACGCGCCGACTCCTCGGTCGGCAGCGCGAGCGCTTCATCGTACGCGTTCGTGTGCAGCGACTGCGTCCCGCCGAGCACCGCGGCGAGCGCCTGCACCGTCACCCGCACCACGTTGTTGAGCGGCTGCTGCGCCGTGAGCGTCACGCCGCCCGTTTGCGTGTGGAAGCGCAGCCGACACGAATCGTCGGATGCGCCGTGGCGCTCGCGCATCAGGCGCGCCCAGAGCCTGCGCGCCGCGCGGAACTTCGCGACCTCCTCGAACAGGTCGTTGTGGGACGCAAAGAAGAACGACAGCCGCGGCGCGAACTCGTCGACGGCGAGACCCGCGGCAAGCGCCCGCTCGACGTACTCCAGCGCGTTCGCGAACGTGAAGGCGACCTCCTGCGCCGCCGTCGCGCCCGCCTCGCGGATGTGGTAGCCGCTGATCGAGATCGTGTTCCAGCGCGGCACCTCCTTCGCGCAGAACGCGAAGATGTCCGTGATCAGCCGCAGGCTCGGCTCGACCGGGAAGATGTAGGTGCCGCGGGCGATGTACTCCTTCAGGATGTCGTTCTGCACCGTCCCGGCGAGCTTCTCGCGTGGAACGCCCCGCTCGTCGGCGAGCGCGACGTAGAAGGCGAGGAGGATCGCCGCCGTCGCGTTGATCGTCATCGAGACGGAGACCTGGTCGAGCGGGATCCCGTCGAAGAGGACTCGCACGTCGTCCAGAGTGTCGATCGCGACGCCGACGCGGCCGACCTCGCCCTCGGCCATCGCCGCATCCGAGTCGTACCCCATCTGTGTGGGCAGGTCGAACGCCACGCTGAGCCCGGTCTGCCCGTGATCGAGCAGGTAGCGGTAGCGACGGTTAGTCTCCTCCGCCGTCCCGAACCCCGCGTACTGCCGCATCGTCCAGTGGCGGCCGCGGTACATGGTCGGGTAGACGCCCCGCGTGTACGGATACTCACCGGGGTAGCCCAGGTCCGTCGCGTAGTCGATCGTCGCGTCGGAGGGGTCGTAGACCCGCTGGATCTCGATCCCGCTCGTCGTCTCGAACTTCGGCCGGCGCTCCGGCTGCCGGGCCAGCACCGGCGCGACGGACTCCTTCGCCCAACGCTCCTTGTCCGTCATCGTCCCTCCTTGCCGCCGCACTACCCCTCGAACTCCACCAGCACCGCCCCCTTCTCCACCGCCTGCCCCTGCTGCACGAGCACCCGGGCGACGACGCCATCGGCCTCCGCCTTCAGCTCGTTCTCCATCTTCATCGCCTCGATGATGACGACGCCCTGCCCCGCCCGCACTTCCTGCCCCGGCTCGACGTCGACCCGCACGACCAGCCCCGGCATCGGCGCCCGCACGGGCTTCGGCCCCTGAGCCGCCTTCCCGCCGCCGGTCATCGCCCGGATCGCACGCGTGCGTTCGTCGACCACCTCCGCGGCGTGGCGCTGTCCGTTGAGGTGCAGGATCCAGCTCCCCCGCTCCTCGCCCCGGTCCGCGACCAGGCTGAACGAGCGGCCATCGGCCAGGAGGTGGCGCAGCGGCGTCCCCGGCACCGTCGCCAGCTCGGCCGTGACCGGCTGGCCATCCACCGTAACGACGTCGCCCGAAAGCTCGACCTCGAACGTCCGCTCTCCGATCGTCACATAGTATCGCATGCCAGCTCCACCACCGTCTCGACGTGCGCCGTCTGCGGGAACAGATCGAAGCACCGGACCGACCGCACCCGGAACGTCGGCGCGAGGCGCGAGAGATCCCGCGCGAGCGTCGCCGGGTCGCAGCTCACGTAGATCAGCCGCTCCGGCGGCGTGCGCCGCAGGATCTCCGGCACGGCTTCATCCACCCCCGACCGCGGCGGGTTCAGGATCACGAGCTCCGCCGGGAGCGCCGCCTCGAGGTGATCCTCCACGGTGCCGGCCAAGAATTCGGCGCCTTCCGGCGCCGCGGCCCGCGCCTCGGCAACCGCATCCGCGTCCAGCTCGATCCCGGTCACCCGCGCGCCCGCGCGCGCAAGGCGCCGCGCATGCAGACCGACGCCGCAGTACCCGTCGACGACGCGCTTGCCCGCAACATCCCCGGCGAGAGCGAGAACGTGCACTTCGAGCAGCGCCGCCGTCCCACGGTTCACCTGGAGGAACATCGCGCCGCTCAGCTCGAGCTCCTCATCCGCCCAGACCTCAGGGACCGCCTCACGGCCAGCGAGCAACATTGCCTCGGCCGAGCCCGCCGGGCGGTGCCACACGGCCACGAGTCCCTCCACCCGCTCGAGGAGCGTCTGCGCGTCGCCCGGCGCGTACCCGCCCTCGACCAGGAGCGCGACGTCGCCCGCGGCCGTCCCGCGCAGCGTGAGCCGCAGCTCCCGCCCGGACGGCAGCAGCGACGCATCCTCGCCCCACTCCGCGCGCAGCCGCCCCCAGACCTCGGCCACCGCCGCCTCCGGGAGCAGGCACGCCTCCGTGATGTCGACGATCCGACCCGGGCGGTTCAGCTCGTGGAACCCCGCCACCACCCGCCCGCCGCCCAGCCGCCGCAGCGTGAACGACACGCGGTTGCGGTACCGGAACTCATCGGGCGAGGCGACCACTTCCGGCGGCTCGATCTCGAGGCCGCCGATCCGACGGAGCGCGTCGGCGACGATCTGCGCCTTCACCCGGAGCTGCGCCGCGTACGTGAGGTGCTCGATCGTGCACCCACCGCAGCGCGCGTAGTGCGGGCACGGCGCAGCGCGACGGTCCGGCGACGCGCGCAGCACGCGGACCAGCTCCGCTCGCGCCCAGCGCTTCTTCTCCTCGACCACGCGCACCAGGGCCCGCTCGCCCGGCGCCGTACGATGGACGAAGACGGCGCGGCCGTCCGGGAGCCGACCCACGCCCGCACCACCCGCGGCGATCCCGGTGATCTCGACCTCTACGCCGCTCGCCTCAGCCCCCACGCCGCGCTTGCCCATCGCTCGCCTCACGGCCCGCCGTTCAGGCCGCGCGAAAGATAGTCCTCCCGGCTACGACCGCCAGCCCCGATCCCTCCACCCGCTGCCGCCTCCGGCCGGCGCGCCGATCCGGCGCACCGCCCTCCGCTGCCGGTCCTCTTCCTCCAGCAACGCGGCGGCCAGAGCCGCGACCCGCAAAGCCTCCTCGTCCGGCTCGCCCTCCAGGAGCCCGGGGTGCTTCTCCAGGTAGCGGATGTCGATCTCCCCGGCCCGGAAATCCGGCTCCTCCATGACTCGCCGGTGGAACGGCGCGCTCGTCTCGACCCCGACGACACGGAATTCCGCGAGCGCCCGGCGCATCCGCTCGATCGCCGCAGCCCGGTCCGGGCCGTGGACGATCAGTTTGCCGAGGAGCGGGTCGTAGAAGAGCGACACCTCGTACCCTTCGATGATCCCGCCGTCCCAGCGGACGCCCGGGCCAGTGGGGAGCTGGAGGCGCTCGATCCGTCCGGTCGATGGTAGGAACCCCTGGCGCGCATCCTCGCTCGTGATCCGGCACTCGATCGCGTGACCATCGAGCCGGATGTCCTCCTGCGCAAACGGCAGCCGCTCGCCCGCCGCGATCCGGATCTGCCACTGCACCAGGTCGATCCCCGTCACCATCTCGGTGACCGGATGCTCCACCTGGATGCGCGTGTTCATCTCGAGGAAGTAGAACTCGCCGTCCTGGTAGAGGAACTCGATCGTCCCCGCGTTCCGGTAGTCGACGGCGTGCGCCGCCGCCACCGCCGCCTCCCCCATCCGCCGCCGCAACTCCTCTGTCAACACCGGCGACGGCGCCTCTTCGACCATCTTCTGGTGACGCCGCTGGATCGAGCACTCCCGCTCGCCCAGGTGCACGATGTTGCCGTGCGCGTCGGCCAGGACCTGGATCTCGATGTGCCGCGGCCCGACCAGGTACTTCTCCAGGTAGACAGACGGGTCGCCGAACGCGGACTGCGCCTCGCGCGCCGCAGCCTCGAACGCGCGCGGCAGGTCGCCCGGCGCATCCACCACGCGCATCCCCTTCCCGCCCCCGCCCGCCGCCGCCTTGAGGAGCACCGGATAACCGATCTCCTCGGCCCGCGCCGCAGCCTCCTCCGCGTCCGCCAGCGGCTCCGCCGTCCCCGGCACGACCGGCACGCCCGCCTCGATCATCCGGCGCCGCGCCTCGGTCTTGTCACCCATCGCCTCGATCGCCGCCGCCGTCGGCCCGATGAAGACCAGCCCCGCTTCCTCGACGGCCCGGGCGAAGTGCGCCCGCTCCGCGAGGAAGCCGTAGCCCGGATGGATCGCGTCGCACCCGGCCCGCTTCGCGACCTCGATCAGCGTCTCCGCGCGAAGGTAACTCTCGCCCGACGGCGGCGGTCCGATCAGGTACGCCTCATCCGCCGCCATGACGTGCGGTGAGAGCCGGTCGGCCTCGGAGTACACCGCGACCGCCTCGATGCCGAGTTCGTGGCAGGCGCGGATGATTCGGAGGGCGATTTCGCCGCGGTTGGTGATGAGGATTTTTGTGAGCATCAGGTATCAGGTATCAGGTATCAGGTGTCAGGTGTCAGGGTTCGGGCGTCAGGTTTAAGGTGCCGGGCGTTAGATAATAGGTACCGGATAGCGGGTGTCCGTTGTGTGGAATCAGCTATAAGGTACCAGGGATCAGTTGTAACCTACCACTTCACAGGATTCGGGTGCCCCGTAGCACGGGTCAGGTATTGGGTTTTAGCGCTCAAGAGTCAGGGGGTGACACTGGGCGTCGAGAACTCGGCTTGCGGTGCTTTTTGTCTTGCGCGGCCAGGGTGCTTCCCAGGCCATTGAGCATCCGACCGACCTCGGCGGAGTAGGCGAGGATCGGCTGCGTTCGTGACGCGTCTACGTAACCCAGCCGCTCGGCAAGCTGGATATGGGTCTCCAGTTCCGCGAGAGAACCGTGCGCGATGGCCAGAAACCGTGCAAACTCTCGCTTTCCCCGACGACTACGCCCTTCTGCAATGTTCGCCGGCACGGACACCGCCGCTCGTCGAAGCTGCAACGCCAAACCGTACTTCTCGTCCCTTGGGAAGCGCTCGATCAGTCGGTAGCAGGCAACGGCCATGTCCATGGCCTTCTGCCAGACGATCAGATCCCGGTAGCTCCGTATCGGCATTCCCCTTTCCCTCCCTGCACACGCGATCGGTCCGATCCGCCAATCCAGCACCCAAGTATGAGCACCGACCCCGAGCCCCCGGAATACCCACCCTGGCCTACCACATATCGATCCCGGCCTCCACCCCCCTTCTAACCGCCGCCCTGTATCTGATCGCTTCTACCTGTCCCCCCTGATACCTGATACCTGATACCTGATACCTACAACGGCACATTCCCATGCTTCTTCCACGGATTCTCATCCCGCTTGTTCCGAAGCATGTCCAGCCCATTGACCAGCCGCGCCCGCGTCTCCCGCGGATCGATCACGTCATCCACGTACCCCCGCGCGGCCGCGATATACGGATGCGCGAACTGCTCGCGGTACTCGGCTTCGAGCCGCTTCGCCTCCGCCTCGGGATCCTCGGCCTCGGCGATCTGCTTGCGGAACAGCACCTCCACCGCGCCCTTCGGCCCCATGACCGCGATCTCGGCGGTCGGCCAGGCCAGGTTCAGGTCGCCGCGGATGTGCTTGGAGTTCATGACGTCATAGGCGCCGCCGTACGCCTTGCGCGTGATCACCGTGATGCGCGGGACCGTCGCCTCGCAGAAGGCGTAGAGCAGCTTGGCGCCGTGGCGGATTATCCCGCCGTGCTCCTGCCCCACGCCCGGGAGGAAGCCGGGCACGTCCTCGAAGACGACGAGCGGGATGTTGAATGCGTCGCAGAAGCGGACGAAGCGCGCGCCCTTGACCGAGCTGTTGATGTCGAGCACGCCCGCGAGCACGGCCGGCTGGTTCGCCACGATCCCGACCGAGTGGCCACCGATGTGCGCGAAGCCGACGATGATGTTCTGGGCGAAGTCCTTGTGCACCTCGTAGAACACGCCGTCATCGACGACGCGGCGGATCACCTCGTGCATGTCGTAGGGCTTCGTCGGCTCGTCCGGGACGATGTCGAGCAGCTCCTCGTCCGCGCGGTCGAAGGGGTCGTCCGTCTCGCGGCTCGGCGGGTCCTCGCGGTTGTTCTGCGGGATGTAGTGGAAGAGCGTGCGAATCGACTCCAGGCACTCCATCTCCGAGTCCATCGCGAAATGGGCGACGCCCGACGTGCTCGCGTGCACGTCCGCGCCGCCCAGCCCCTCCATGTCGATGTCCTCGTGCGTGACCGTCTTCACGACGTTCGGCCCGGTCACGAACATGTAGCTCGTGCCACGGACCATGTACACGAAGTCGGTGATCGCGGGGGAGTAGACGGCGCCGCCTGCGCACGGCCCCAGGATCGCGCTGATCTGCGGTACCACGCCCGAAGCCAGGGTGTTGCGCAGGAAGATGTCCGCATACCCGCCGAGCGAGACGACGCCCTCCTGGATCCGCGCGCCGCCCGAGTCGTTCAGCCCGATGACCGGCGCGCCGTTCTTGAGCGCCAGGTCCATGATCTTGCAGATCTTCTCGGCGTGCGCCTCGGAGAGCGAGCCGCCGAACACCGTGAAGTCCTGGCTGAAGACGTAGACCAGCCGGCCGTGGATCGTGCCGTACCCGGTCACCACGCCGTCGCCCAGGATCTTGGTGCGTTCGAGGCCGAACCCCGTCGTGCGGTGCGTGACGAAGCGGTCCAGTTCGACGAAGCTCCCCTCGTCCAGCAGGAGGTCCAGCCGCTCACGAGCGGAGAGCTTCCCCCGCTCGTGCTGCGCCTTGAGACGCGCCTCCCCGCCACCCAGCTCCGACTGCCGCCGCAGCTCCTCGAGCTGCTTGAGTCGCTCTCGCATGCTCATGTCAACGATCCCTCCACCCATCCTCGGGTGCGGGCGGCGCGGCGCCGTCCGGCCGCGTCGCCGGCTTGATCTCACCCTGCTCGTAACGCACCAGATAGGGGCGTCGGACCACACGCCCCTGCTCGACCGACAGCACGCCGGTGGCGCCGCGCAGTTCCCGGATCCGGTGCACCGCCTCGGCCACCTCGGCAGCCGAATCCGCGCCCTCGTCCAGCGCCGCCAGCACCAGGCGCATCGCGTCGTAGCCGAGCGCCGGGTACGGGTGACCGAGGGAGCGGTGATACGCCGCCTCGTAGCGGGCGACGAAGTCGTCCCAACCCACCTCAGCATTGGACGGCGGCAGCGGCGTGGAAGCGATGACGCCCTCCAGGTAGCGCGTCGCGACGCGCGCCTGGACCGACTCCGCCGTCCAGCTCTCGCCGCCCAGCACCTTTACGCCCGCTCCGGCAAGCCCGTAGTAGGTGATCTGCGGTGCGATCTGATGGACGTCCTGCTCCGGTGCGGGGACGTAGATCGCCTGAGGCGCCGCCGCCGCGATTGCACGCAGGTGCGTCGCGAACGTCGTCGTCCCGGCTTCGTACGGCATCTCGGCGACGACCCGACCGCCCTCCGCATGCAGGGCAGCGGAAAACGCCTCCGCCTGCCGCCGATACTCCGCCGTGCGCGGATAGAGGATGCCGATCCGGGTCCACCCCTGACGGGCCGCATACCTCGCGAGTGCCTCCGCGCCCCGCACGTCCGGCGTGTTCAACACGAATACGTTTGGCGATTCCGAATGGGCGGAGCCGAGCGGGTCGACCAGGACCAGTCGCTGATCGGAGCGCGCCCGCGCAGCCGCATCGGCCAACCCCGGAAGGACCGGGCCGATTACCGCGACGGCGCCACGACGTTCGAGCTCCTTAACGGCCGCGGCCGCGCGCTCGATCTCACCGCCGTCGTCGACCACGTCCAGCACGACGGGTCGCGCCCCCTCCGCCTCCGATCGGGCGAGCGCCGCGAGCTCCACGCCCTCGAGCACCAGGTCGCCGTATCGCTGGAGGTACTCGGACCCGCTTCGCGGCAGGACGACACCGATACGTACCGGCTCAGCCCGTACGGCTCTCCCCGGTTCCGCGCGGGGACCCGCCTCCGCACCGCCACCGGCCGCGCACCCGGCCACGAGAACGGCCGCCGCCACGACCCCGATTCGCTTCAATACCATCCGCCTTCCGTCTCGCGTACGCGCGCCTGGCCGCGGCGAAGGCCGAAGCACTCCCGCGCGCAGCTCGTCAAGATAGCTCGATACACTGCGGTTGCCAATTCGCCCGGGCACCCTAAGTTCTACGTTTCTCACGTGGAGATGGCGGGGCCGTAGCCTCGCCGCGAAACCCACCGATGTCCGGTCGCTCGACCAGGCAGACCCAAGCTGACAGGAGGTGAACACATGCGACGTGGCATGAGAGCGGTCTCGGCCTTGCTCGTCCTTGCCCTGGCCGGCTGCTACCACGCGACGATCGACACCGGGCTCCAACCCTCCGGCCAGAAGGTCGAAAAGAAGTGGGCACACTCGTTCCTCTACGGGCTCGTCCCGCCCTCGACCGTCGAGACGTCCTCCAAGTGCCCAAACGGCGTCGCCAGGGTCGAAACCCAGCTCTCCTTCCTGAACCAGGTGGCCGCGATTCTCACGGCATCGCTCTACACGCCGATGAAGATCGAGGTTCAGTGCGCCGCCGCCGGCACCGCCTCCGTCCACCCGGACTCCTCCGATGCGGAGGTGGCGGAGGCGCAGGACGTGAAGGAGAAGTAGCACCGGGGTCCGACGGAAGTCGCATCCACAACGGAAAGAGGACGGGCTCCGTGTGGAACCCGTCCTCTTTCTCATCCGTGCCGGGGTAAGACCGGCCCGGCTCAGGCCTCCTCGGCCGGCTCCTCCTCAGCGGATTCCGCCTCGGCCGAAGCCTCCTCAGCCGTCTCCTCCTCGGCCGGCTTCTCCTCTTCCGGCGCGAGCTCGGCTGCCGGCACCTCGGCCTCGATCGAAGACTCCGGCGCCGCGGCCTGGTCCTCGATCTGCTCCTCGGTCGGACGGACCTCCGTCTCCGTCACCAGCTCCGTGCCCTCGGGCGTGGCGCCGCCCTCGAATTCCGGGATCGCGATCACCGTGAGCACGATCCTGCGGTTCACCGCATCCGACTCGAGGACGCGCAGCTCGAGCGCCTGGCCCTCACGGAAGTGGTCCGCCGGATCCTTGATGTTCTCGATCCCCAGCTGGCTGACCGGGACGAACCCTTCGACGTCGCCGCCCAGGTCGACGACCACGCCCTCATCCAGGAGGCGCACGATCGTGCCCGGCGTCTCCACGCCCGGCGCGTACTGGTCGACCAGGCGCGTCCACGGATCGTCCTCGGTCTGCTTCAGGCCGAGCGAGATCCGCTTGTTCTCGGCGTCGACACCGAGCACCACGACCTCGACGTCGTCACCCTTGCGAAGCACCTCGGACGGATGCTGCACGCGCTTCGTCCAGCTCAGGTCCGAGATGTGGATCAGGCCGTCGATCCCCGGCTCGATCTCGACGAACGCGCCGAACGACGTCAGGTTGCGCACCTTCCCCGTCACACGCGTCCCCGTCGGGTACTTCGCCGGGAGCGCGAGCCACGGATCCTCCTCGATCTGCTTCATGCCGAGCGAGATCTTCTCCTCGTCACGGTCGACCTTGAGGACGACCGCCTCGATCTCATCGCCGATCGAAACCAGCTTCGAGGGGTGCTTCACGTTGCGGGTCCAGCTCATCTCGCTGATGTGGACCAGACCCTCGACGCCCTTCTCCAGCTCGACGAAGGCGCCGTAGTTCGTGATCGAGACGACCTTCCCGCGCACCCGCGCGCCGACCGGGTACTTCCGCTCGACGTCCTTCCACGGGTACGGCAGGAGCTGCTTGAGACCGAGCGAGATCCGCTCGCGGTCCCAATCGATGTCCAGGACCTTGACGTCCATCTCCTGGCCGATCTCGACGATCTCCGAGGGATGGCCCACGCGGCCCCAGCTCATGTCCGTGATGTGCAGCAGGCCGTCCAGGCCGCCCAGGTCGATGAACGCGCCGAAGTCCGTCACGTTCTTGACCACGCCCTTGCGGACCTGGCCGACCAGGAGCTCCTTGACCAGCTGCTCGCGCTTCGTCTCCCGCTCCTGCTCCAGGATCACTCGGCGGCTCACCACGATATTGCGCCGCCGCTTGTTCAGCTTGATGATCTTGAAGTCGTACGTCTGACCGAGGAGGTCCTCGACGTTCGGGACTCGCCGGAGCGCGATCTGCGAGCCCGGCAGGAACGCGTCCACGCCCATCAGGTCGACCGTCACGCCGCCCTTGATCTTGCGCATCAGCGTGCCCGGAACCTTCTCGTCGTTCTCGTAGGCCGTCTTGATCTTCTCCCACACGCGCAGGAAGTCGGCCTTCTTCTTCGACAGAACGACGACGCCTTCCTCGTCCTCCAGGTTCTCCAGGAAGACGTCGACCTCGTCGCCGGGCTGGAGCTGCTCCGGGTTCTTGAACTCGTCGCGCGGGACCGCGCCCTCGCTCTTGAACCCGACGTCCAGGATGACCGCGTTGTCCGTCACACGCAGCACCCGCGCCTTGACGATCTCGCCTTCCTCGACGTTCGTCAGCGTCTCCTCGTACATCTGGAGCATCGCTTCGTACTCTTCGAGCGAATACTCCTCATCCCACAGGTCGTCGCGCACGTTGAGGGAACGCGCGCGCTCGGCGACCTGCTGCGCCGTCATCGGCTCTGCGGCGGCCGCCGTCTCCTGCGCCGTCGCTTCGTTGTCCTGCTGCTCTTCGATCTGCCCGGGGCGATCCGCCATGGCCTTGGGTGCCTCCGAAATGTCTCGTATCGGGCCCGCTCGAGCCCGCGAGGTTGAGGGTTAACGCGAAAGGAGAGACGCATCGCGCCTCCCCTCCCCACCGGTTTCCGCGCCATGCGCGGCCGATGTGTAGTCCTTGATGTTACAGGGTTTGTAACGTGAGGTCAACCCCTCCGCGGCTCCACCCGCCTCAGCGCGGGTGCGCCCCGCCCGAGCGCGAGCGCGCCAGCCGGACGATCCTTTCGACCTGCTCGTCGAAGGTGAGCGACGTCGTGTCGACGGGGATCGCATCCTCGGCCATGCGGAGTGGCGCGACCTCGCGCTCGGAGTCCATGCGGTCGCGCTCGCGCAGACGCTCTACCTCGGCGGCGAGGGTGGCGGGGTCCGGCTCTTCGATCCCGTTCTGGGCGAGGCGGCGGCGGGCGCGAACCACCGGGTCGGCGAAGAGGAAGATCTTGAGCTCGGCGTCCGGGAAGACGACGGTGCCGATGTCGCGGCCGTCGGCTACGAGATCCACGCCGCGCGCGGCGTCGCGCAGGCGTCCGAGGAGCCAGTCCCGGACCGCCGGCACGCGCGCCATGCGGGAGACGTGGGCGTTGACTTCCGGGGACCGGATCTCGGGCGTCACGTCGCGCCCGTCGACGAGGAGGCGGAACCCCGAATCGGCCGGCTCGGCGCGGACACCCAGGGCGTCGAGTTCTTCGCGGGAGAGTGTGTCCCACGAGTCGACGGGGATGCCGGCGCGGAGCGCGGCGTAAGTCAGTGCACGATAGAACGCGCCGGAGTCGAGGTGCCGAAATCCCAGACGGCGCGCCACCTCCTGTGCGGTGGTGCTCTTGCCCGAACCTGCCGGGCCGTCGATGGCGATGATCATCGGGTGAGTGCTGTCGCGGCCTCCCGAAGGGAGTCCCAGAATCCAGGAAAGCTGATCCCGGCGACGTCGGGCTCGTCGATCTCGATCTCGTTGCCGGGGAGTGCGCCGAGTACGCCGAACGCCATGGCGATACGATGGTCCCCATAGGTGCGCACGCGGCCTGTCAGCGGCCGGTCGGTCCCCTGGACGACGAGTCCGTCCGGCAGCTCCTCGGCCTCGACGCCGAGCGCGCGCAGGTTCTCGACCAGCGCCCGCAGTCGATCGGTCTCCTTGACCCGGAGTTCCGCTGCGCCGGTCACGGTCGTTTCGCCCTGCGCACGGGCGGCCAGGACCGCGAGGATCGGGATCTCGTCGACCATCCCGGGGATCTCCGCGGCCTCGACGCGGGTTGCCTCGAGTTCGGCTGCCCCGACGACGATGTCCGCGACGGGCTCCTCGCATACGTCGCAGGTGTCCTGGAGCTCGATCCACGCGCCCATGCGACGGAGCGCGTCCAGGAAGCCGATGCGGCCAGGGTTCACCCCGACGCCCCTGATCCGCACGGTGCCCCGCGGGGAGAGGAGGCCCAGCGCGATGAAGAAGGCGGCCGATGAGAAGTCGCCCGGGATGGTGCACTCGAGCGGACTGAGGAACGCGGGCGGCTCGAGCCGGACCGCGTAGGCGCCGTCTTCTCCGCGCTCGATCGCAACGTCCGCTCCCATCGCGCGGAGCATGCGCTCGGTGTGGTCGCGGGATGCGACGCGTTCGCTTACCCGCACCTCGACTCCGGACGTGAGCCCGGCCAGGAGGAGCGCGCTTTTCACCTGCGCACTCCCCGTCAGGTTTTCGTAATCGAACGGCCGCAGCGACCCTCCCGTCACGCGAATCGGCAACCGATCCGCCTCGCCCAGCTCCTCGAAGCGCGCGCCCATCGCGGTGAGCGGCTCCGTCACCCGACGCATCGGCCGCCGGCGGAGCGACGCATCCCCGGTCAACGTGGTCGAGAATTCGTACCCGGATGCCAGTCCGAGCAGGAGGCGAGCGGTCGTGCCGCTGTTCCCGCAGTCGATCGGCTCCGAGGGCGCCGTCGGCGCATCGAACCCGTGCCCCACCACGGCCACGGGCGCCCCGTCGGCCGGAAGGTCCGGCGCGGCGAGGCCGAGCGCGCGCAGCGCGCCGATGGTGGACCAGGAGTCCGCTGCGGGCAGTAGACCCCGCAGCACGCTCGTCCCCCTGGCCAGCGCCGCCAGGATCAGCGCACGATGCGTGATCGACTTGTCGCCGGGCACGCGCACGCTCACGTGCGCCCCATCCCCCCGGTCTTTCATCCCGGCCACTCCCCCTACTCCCCGTCGTTGCGGTACGGCACCTCGACCACCATCCCGTCGTTTGCGACGACGGCGCGAGAAAACACCTCCCGCGCCTCTCGCTCGAGCGGCCGCGGGTCCTCCGAATACCGGGACGAGATGTGGGTGAGCACCAGGCGCATCACCCCCGCGCGCCGCGCAACCTCCGCGGCCTCCCGGGCCGTCGAATGGTTCGTCGCCCGCGCACGGTCGGCCTCGTCGTCGGCGAAGGTGGCATCGTGGATCAGGAGGTCGGCTCCGCGAGCGATCTCGATCGTGCGCCGGGCCGGGCGCGTGTCGCCCGTGTAGACGACCTTCCTTCCCGGGCGCGGAGGACCGACCACGTCCTCCGGGCGGATCTCCCGCCCGTCGACCACGACCGTCTCACCCCGGTGAAGTTTCCCGAAGAGCGGACCCTCGGGCACGCCCAGCTCTCGCGCGCGATCCGGGTGGAACCGACCCAGGCGGTCGTGCTCGACCACCGCGTAACCGAGCGAGCGCCCGCCGTGCTGCGTCCGGTACGCCACGATGTCGTACTCTTCCCTCTCGACCCGATCCCCCGCCTCCAGCTCGTGGATCGAGATCTGGAACGGCACCCGCTCGACCCCCAGATTCACCGCATCGTGGAGGATCTGCCGACTGCCGACCGGGCCCCAGAGCGTGATCGGTTCTTCCCGACCCTGCAACCCCATCGTCCGCAGCAGGCCGATCACGCCCAGGAAATGGTCCGCGTGCATGTGCGTGAAGAAGATGTCGCCCACGCCGAACCCGGTCTGGAAGCGCATCATCTGCCGCTGCGTCCCCTCTCCGCAGTCGAAGAGGATAAGCTCGCCGTGACGCGCGAGCAGGATGGCGCTCACGTTCCGTCCCACGGTCGGCCGGCTCGCTGCCGTGCCAAGAAAGGTGACGCGCATCTTGTCAGCTTCGGTTTCTCAGCGCCGCGCCCACGCCGCGGCTCACGCCCGGCACCACCCACAGTGCCGCGTACGAGGCGTAGACCGCGCCCGGCCAGGGGAGCGCCCAGGCCGGGAGCACGAGGAGTGCCGTCCAGAGCACGAGCGCGAAGAAGGCGGCGGTACGGGCACGCCGCGCCCGCTCGGCCTCGCCGCTCGCCTCGGCCATGCCGGTCACGTCGCCCCGGTCCGCACGGGTGCGCGCGACCTCACCGGCAAAAAAGGCCTCGGCGCCGCTGCCGATGACGCGGAGCACGCTCCGCATCCACCGGTACGCCACGGCGACGATGCCGATGACCGCGAGGATGTGTAGGGGAAGCTCCATGAAGTCACAATGCCGGGGGCGGGACTCGAACCCGCATGCCTTTGGAGCGAGCGATTTTAAGTCGCCTGCGTCTACCAATTCCGCCACCCCGGCCCACCCCTGGAATTTACCGGATCCGCCGTTCCGGCTCAACCGCCCGACGCCGTCCGCAACGCCTGGATGTTCTCGGCGACGGACCCTTCGCCCCCGTACACCGCGGCGCCCGCGACGAGCACGCTCGCCCCCGCTTCGACGACCTCGGGCGCAGTGTCCGGCGCAATGCCGCCATCGACTTCCAGCTCCACGCCCCAGAGGTGGCGCTCCTGGAGGATACGCCGCAGGCGCGCGACCTTTTCGGTGCTCGTGGGGATGTACCGCTGCCCGCCGAAGCCGGGATTCACCGTCATGACGAGGACCAGATCCACGTAGGGCAGGATCTCCTCAAGCGTCGAGAGAGGCGTGGCCGGGTTGATCGAAACGCCGGGCCGCATCCCGAGTTCGCGGATCCGCTCCACGGTACGGTGCAGGTGCGTACACGCTTCCTGGTGCACCGTGAGCACCGTCGCCCCTGCATCCGCGAACGCCTCCAGGTAGCGCTCCGGCGCCTCGATCATGAGGTGGACATCGAGCGGCAGCTCCGTGACCCGGCGCAGCGCCTTCACGACCGGCGGTCCGATCGTTAGGTTCGGGACGAAGTGCCCGTCCATCACGTCCACGTGGATCCAGTCGGCGCCGCCCGCCTCCGCCTCCGCAACCGCCTCGCCCAGACGCGCGAAATCGGCCGACAGAATGCTGGGCGCGATCTTGACGCTCACACGCCCTCCGCAGTCAATACCCGCACGCCATCCTCGCCCCCGACGACGACCACGTCCGCAAGGCCCAGGAACATACCGGTCTCGACCACCCCGACCCGCTGGCGGATCTCGCGTTCGATCCGCTCCGGCTCCAGGATGCCGTCGCCGAAGCGACAATCCAGGAGGTAGTGCCCGCCGTCCGTCGTGAACGGCGTGCCGTCCGCCGAACGCCGAAGCGTCGGCTGCGCGCCGAGGAGGTCGAGGTACGCCAGGTGCGTCGTCCAGCCGAACGGCACGACCTCGACCGGGAGCGGAGCACGCTCGCCCAGCCGTTCTACCAGCTTCCCCTCATCCACGACGATGATGAGCCGATCGGACGCCGTCGCGACAATCTTCTCCCAGAGCAGCGCGCCGCCGAGTCCCTTGATCAACGACAGGTCCGGCGCGACCTCGTCCGCACCGTCGATCGTCAGGTCGATCCTGGGCTCGTCTTCCAGACTCGTCAGCGGGATCCCCAGCTCGCGGGCCAGACGACTCGTCTCACGCGACGTCGGCACCCCGACGATCCCCTCGAGCGTCCCGGCCCGGAGGCGCTCCGCAAGCACCTCCAGCATGTGCCGCGCGGTCGAGCCCGTGCCGAGGCCGACGACCATCCCGTCCTCGACGTACTCGACCGCGCGCTCGGCAGCCAGCCGCTTCAAGCGTTCGATCTCACTCACCCAACCCCCTCCACGGAGCAAATGGCCGCCGGGCCGGTCGGCCCGGCGGCCTCGTTCCCGCCTCGATCAGACCGGGAAGTCTCGCATCAGGTCCTTGATCCGCTCGGTCAGGGCCAGCGCCTCGTCCATCGGGCGCTGCCACATGTTCCGCCCGAAGATCAGCCCCGTCGCACCCTGCTCCATCGCAAGGCGCGCCTTGTCGAGCAGGTCCTCGTCGCTGATCTTGCTCCCGCCGCTGAAGAGGACCATCGAGTTGCCCGCAGACTCGACCACGCGCCGCACACCCTCCTCGTAGTTCCACTCGAGCTCGTTGTACGGCTTCGGCTGCTGCGAGTCCTTGTCGCTCTTCTTCGGCACGTTGAGCTTGATGATGTCCGCACCCAGCTCGTGCGCGAGACGCGACGCGTAATCGACCGCGTAGAGCGAGTCACGGCCGCCCTTCGCCTCGATCGCCGACCCACGCGGGTACGACCACACGATGATCGGCATCCCGTACTTCTCGCACTGCTCACGGACTTCGAGGAACTGGAGGAAATCGTCGTCCTGCCGCGGCGAGCCGACGTACAGCGTGTAGCCGATCGCGTCCGCGCCCAGCGCGACCGCATCCTCGACCGTCGCCGTCAGCGGCGAGAACGCCTCGGCATCGCTCGGGATGTTCGTCTTCCCGTTGATCTTCAGGATCAGCGGGACGCGCCCGGCGTACTTCTTCATGTATCGCGCGGCCATCCCCCAGTGGCACGCGATCGCGTTGTAGCCACCCTCGGCCGCGAGACGCCACTGGTACTCGGGATCCTTCGACGCAGGGTTCGGGAAGAAGTTCAGCGGACCATGCTCGATCCCCTGGTCGATCGGAAGGACCAGCAGCGTGCCGTTCCGAAGCCCGTGTTCGTAAAGCAGCCGATGCAGTCGAACCCGCTTGCCGACCGGCAGGTCGAGATCCGCGAGCCTGGGACGCACGCTCTTCGCCTCGCCGGCTGCTGTCACGTTCGGACTCATCCATGCCCTCCGTGGTTGGAAGTGCTTACGTATTTTCGCCTTACGGCTACGACCGCCGCTCGAGCGCCCGTCGCACGGCGGCCGAGATCTCGTCGGCCGTCAGGCCGTATTTCCGAAGCAGCGCGCCCGGATCGCCGCTTTCGGCGTAGGTGTCGTCCAGCCCGACGAACTCCATCGGGACCGGACGGGTACGGCACACCACCTGGGCGACCCGGGCACCCAATCCGCCGTGAATGAGGTGCTCTTCCGCCGTCACGATCGCGCCGGTCTCCTCCGCGGCGCGCCGGACCGCCTCCTCATCCAGCGGCTTCACGGTGGCCATGTCGAGGACCCGAACTTCGATCCCCTCGTGCCGTAGCCTCTCGTGCGCGACGACCGCCGCGCCGACCATGATTCCGTTGGCCACGATCGTCGCATCGCGACCCTCGCGGACGACCGTGGCTCGCCCGAACGCGAAGTCCTGAGGCACACCATCGTAGATCACGGGCGCCTTCGGACGCCCGGTCCGAATGTAGACCGGGCCGTTGTGCCGGTACGCCGCCTCCACGGCCGCACGCGTCTGGTGCTCGTCGGACGGGACGCACACCACGAAGCCGGGCAGGCTGCACGCGAGCGCGACGTCCTCGACCGCCTGCTGGCTCGCCCCGTCCTCGCCGGGCGAGACCCCGCCGTGGCTGCCCACCACCTTCACGTTCAGCTTCGGGTACGCCACGGCCATGCGCAACTGATCGAACCCCTTCAGGATCACGAAGCAGGCGAAGCTCGAGATGAACGGCACCTTCCCGCAGCTCGCGAGACCGCCCGCCATCCCCACCAGGTTCGCCTCCTGGATCCCGACGTTCAGGAAACGATCGGGGAATTCCTCGCCGAAATACGCGCTTTTCGTACTCTTGGCCAGGTCCGCGTCCAGCACCACGATGTCCGCGTGCTTCGCGCCCAGCTCCCGGAGCGCCTCGCCGTACGCGTCACGCGTCGCCTTGCCGAGCTCGAGCCCCTCGAAGAGTTCCTTCATTGCCCCGCCTCCCGCGCCTCGGCGGCTTCCCGCTCGATCGAATCCTCCGCACGCTCCAGCACGCCCTCGAGCTCGCCGAGCGCACGGGCCAGCTCCTCCTCCGTCGGCGCCACGCCGTGGTAGGCGTTCTCACCCTCCATGAAGCTCACGCCCTTGCCCTTCACCGTATGCGCAATCAGACACGCCGGGCCGCGTTGCGACGTCGCCCAGTCCAACCCCTCCGTCACCGCGCCCAGGTCGTGGCCGTCGATCTCGCGCACGTGCCACCCCATCGAGAGCCACTTGTCCGCGAAAGGCTCCAGCCCGATGATGTCTTCGATCGCTCCGTCGAGCTGGTACTTGTTGTAGTCCACGATCGCGATCAGGTTGTCCGGCTTGTAGTGGCCGGCCGCCATCGCCGCCTCCCAGACCTGCCCCTCCTGGCACTCGCCGTCGCCGAGCAGCACGAAGACTCGAAAGTCCTTGCGGTCCATCCGTGCGGCGATCGCCATCCCCAACCCGATCGACAGCCCCTGCCCGAGCGACCCCGTCGACGCTTCGATCCCGGGCGTCGCGCCCAGGACGGGATGCCCCTGGAGACGGCTGTCGATCTTGCGCAGCGTCATCAACTCCTCGACCGGGAAATACCCGGCCTCAGCGAGCGCGGCGTACTGCACGGGCACGCCGTGGCCCTTCGAAAGTATGAATCGATCCCGATCCGGCCACTCGGGGCGCTTCGGATCGTACTTCAGATATCCACCAAAATAAAGCGCGGTCACGATCTCGACCGCCGAGAGCGAGCCTCCGGGGTGCCCACTCTTCGCTTCCGCCAACATGGTCACGATGTGCCGTCGGATCCGCGTGGCCATGTCACGCAATGCGGGCAGATCCAGCCCTTTCTCCGACCGGCTTGGCGCGGCGTCTCCCATATCTCCTCTAGTTCGGGTCTCGCACCTATTCCATGCAGCCGCCAAAGGTAACGAGCGGACGCATTTCACGCAAAAAAAAGTGCCCGGCCCTCTCGGGCCGGGCACGCCTCCCCCGTGCGCCGGCGTGGATCAGCCGCGCACCTTCCGCACCTCCTCGACTCGCCGCACCGGCTGGAACACACACCCGACCGGCTGCAGCGGCACGTAGAGGACCTCGATGTCATCGAAGTCCTCCCGCAGGTCGTCCCGCTCCTCCAGGATCTCCTCGAGGTCGCCGCTCTGGCGTGCCCTACGGCGCTCCTCGACCTCCTCGCGAATGTCCCGCGCTTCGGCGGCGTCCGCGTAGACGGGCGTGCCGTTGATCATGCCGATGAACGCGATGTCCGCCGGCCGGATCACTCGGCCGCCGCCGTACGTCACGAACTCGGCCGTCTCCCCGTTGACCGTGATCTCGAGCGGCTCACCTCTCACGTACCAGTCCATCTGGTCCGCTACCGCGACTCGCCGCTCGTACGCCCGCTCGATCTCGACCCGCTGGCCGTTGACCGTGACGAGCGTATCACCCCTGGCCGGCACGTAGAGCGCCTGGATCTCCGAGATACCGCCCGGAATCGTCGGGTCGATCACGCAGACCGTGATCGCTTCCTCCGCCGGCGGCGGGGGCGGCGGCGCCGGCGGCGCCACCACAGCGACCTCCTTGGGGCGCGCCAGACCGAACAACACGTGGATTCCAAGCTGGCCGTACAGCTCGTGGATCACGTTGCCGACATCGTCATCTTCGATGATGAACAGGTCGCCGTTGATGGCATCCACGCCGAGTGCACGAATCGGGGCATCCCAGATCCTGTCGCCGACCTCTGCGCGCAGCGCGAATCGCCGCGAGAAGCGGAGGTCCGTGCCGAGACCGACCAGCCCCATGAATTTCGTCGCATCCTCAATGAGGAAGATCCGGTCGCCGAGATCGATGATCGACCCCTCCTCATCGCCCACCGTAATGTTGAACGCCGGGTCGATCCACTTCGCCCCTGCGCCGAGCGCGAGATAGGGCATCCATTCCACCCGCGAGAAATCTCCTCGGCGCGGACTCCTGAAGCGGAAGAGCAGGTCGCCCGTCCCGCTCCACAGATTGACGTCGTCGATCTCGATCTCGTCGTCGAATACGAAGCCGTCGAAGACGGTGCCGTTGAAATCGAGTTCGAACGGCCGCTCCGAGTATGCGAAGTTTGCCCGGATCCCAAGCCGGTCCTCCCAGCCGAAGATGCGCGGTACCCAGTACGTCAACTGCGCGCCGAGCAGCCAGCCCGCCTTGAACTTCCCGTCCACATCGAAATCGTCGAAGTCATCGAACACGCCGACGAAGACGTCCTCTTCGTCGAGCGCGTCGCTGTACCACGACCCTCCCCCGTTGATGCCGAAATCCCAGCGATATCTCTGAGCCTCGGCCGGCATGGCGGTGGCCAGGATCACGGCGCCCGCCGCTAGTGCCGTACATACCGCACGTCTCATCTCCAGCTCTCCCCTGCATCAAGTCTGCATCATTCGGGCGGGCCCATTGCGCCCGGTTCCGTATCAGGCCGGGCGCCGCATGTTTGCAATTCCTATTCCCTCGACGGGTTAGCTCTCGGCCACGCGTCCCGCTCGTGGCGACTGCTGTGCCGACGAGGAAGCGGCCGCACGCGGGCGAGCGTGGCGGTCGGGGATGAGTCGCTCGTTCAGGCGAGTGAGCGTGAAGTAGTAGACGACCTCGCCGATGCTCTCTCGCACGTCGAGTGCTTCGAGGTAGAGCTGAACGGCTTCCGTGAAGGGGAGATCCTGCTCGAGGATCTCGACGAAGTGGAGTGCATTCTCGACGTGTGCGCCCAGGAGCGCGACCTCGGTGCGTGCGGCCTCGAGCTCGATCCAGCGCCGGAGCTGGTCGTTGACGCGTCCGCGCAGGCGGTGGCGCAGGTTGCCGATCAGGCCGAAGCGTGCCCGTCCGAGCCGGGCGGCCGCATCGGCTTCGGCCATGCGCTCGGGCCAATTCTTTCTGTGGTTGCCGTCCTCGCCGAGGAAGGCCAGGGCGCGCGTGGTGATGATGCGCGCTTCATCGTCGGTGAGGCGCAGCAGCCGGGTGTAGATGTCGAGGCCGTCGTCGAAAGGAACCTGGTCGCCGATCAGTTCGATGAGTTCGAGCGCATGCTCGACGTGTGTACTCAGGAGGCGTTCCTGGGCGACGGCGATGGCAAGATCGACTCGACGGCGGACGGGCTGCGAAATGCCCTTCGAGGCAAAAGGGGTCTTCACAACATCCACTCCAGAGAAAGCGAGCTACGCGGGGTGAGAACCCGGCCGTGAGCGGTGCAATATCCATTCCCTGCAAGGCCTCTAGCGCCTCGGGCGACGCCTCGGCCGAAGCTCCGGTAGACGGCGCTGTCGAATGCGCTCCTCGCCGCGGACGAAGTCGGGGCCGTACCCGTATCGGTCGCCCATGTGGTAGTCGTAGGTGTGCTCGGGGCCGTAGGGTACGGGCGCGTTGCCGTATCGACGGGCCTCACCGCGTCCGGTGTACCCACGGCCTTCGATGGGGAATGGGCGGCGCCGGTCGGGGCGCGGAAGGAAGGTGCGACGTTCGGATTCGGGGAGGTCGTCCGGGCGGCCGCGATGGAGTCGGTCTTCGTCCGGGCGGCCGCGGTAAGGCCGGCTTGGGCTACCGCGGCGCGCCCGGGTCGGGGGGCGTTCGTACCACTCGTCGTACCGCATGAGCGATCTCCTGGGCTCCGGTTGCTGGCGGTTCCGAGCGACCGGAGGCGGCAAGGCGCGTGCCCGCGCCGGAGACCGTCTCAGGAGAGCATCGCTCGTGCCTCCGTGATCTGTCGGAGCACGGCTGCGCGGCCGGTCCCGCCGGGGATCGCGCGCGCCTCGACGGAGCGCTCCGCGGTGAGACCGCGTCCGAGCCCGCCGGCGAGGGCGGGGTGGACCTCCGCCCACGTCTCTTCGGACAGCTCGAAGATCGAGACGCCCTCGAGCTCGGCGGCACGCACCAGTTTCCCGGCAATGCCGTGTGCCTCACGGAACGGGATGCCGGCGCGGACCAGCTCGTCGGCCAGGTCGGTGGCCAGGAGCGTGGGGTCGTCGGCCGCCCGAGAGAGCGCCTCCGCGTTGAATCGCAGCCCGGCCACGGCGTCCCGCGTTGCGGGCAGGAGGAGCGAGAGCGCGTCGAAGGCGCCGAAGAGGAGCGACTTGTCCTCCTGGAGGTCCTTCTGGTACCCGGAGGGGAGCCCCTTGAGGAGGGCGAGTGCGGCCGCCACGTCGCCGGCGAGGCGGGCGGCCTTGCCGCGGGCCAGCTCGAGGCCGTCCGGATTGCGCTTCTGCGGCATGAGGCTGGAGCCCGTCGTCATCGACTCCGGCAGCTCGAGGAAGCCGAACTCGTCCGTCGAGTAGATGATCAGATCCTCGGCCAGGCGCGAGAGGTGTGCGCCGATCATCGCCGCGACGAAGACGAGCTCACAGATCCAGTCCCGGTCGCCGATCGCATCGATCGAGTTCGGCGACGTCGCGCGGAAGCCGAGCAGCTCCTTGAGCAGCGTGCGGTCCACGCCGAACCCCGACCCGGCGATCGCGCCGGATCCGAGCGGGAGCACGCTGACGCGCTCGAGTGCGCCGGCAAGACGGGCGAGGTCGCGGTCGAACGCCCAGAAGTGGGAAAGCAGCCAGTGCGCAACGCGCACGGGCTGGCCGCGCCGGAGGTGCGTGTACGCCGGGATCAGCATGTCGACGTTGGCCTCGGCCTGCGCGAGGAGCGCGCGCTGCAGGCCGCGCAGGTCGACGCGGAGCCGCGCCCCCGCACGTAGCGCCCACAACCGCGTGTCCGTCGCGACCTGATCGTTGCGGGATCGGCCCGTGTGCAGCTTCCCGGCCACCTCGCCGACCTCTTCGTAGAGGAGGCGCTCGACGAGCGTGTGGATGTCCTCGTCCTGGGCCCCGTCCGCCGCGCCCGCGGCGATGCGGGAGGCGACTCGGTGGAGCCCCCGGTCGAGGGTGTCGGCCTCCGCGGCATCGATCACCCCGGCGCCGAAGAGCGCCTGGACCCAAGCCCGGCTCGCCTCGATGTCCTCCCGCCAGAGTCGCCGGTCGACCGGGAGGCTACGATTCAGCTCCTCGAGCGACGGCGCCGGCCCGCCGCCGAACCGGCCGCCCCAGAGGCGCCGTACGCCCGGCGCCTCGGTCGACGCCCCGGCCTCGGGCCCGGTTCGAGCCCCCTCCGGTGTTCCTGGCTGCGTCCCTGCCGACTTTTCGCCCATCATCGCTTCCGTCTTGCGCGCCATCCGTGCGCCATCCACCGCCCGGCTCACTTCTCCCCTCCGACCGTGCCGGCGAACGCCAGCGCCTCCGCGCCCTGCACCGGCGCCACATCCTTTTCCGTGGCCTGCAGGAGCGCCGTGCGTGCGCGCCGTTCCGCCTCGGCGCGGACCGGCAGGCCGAAGAGGCGGATGAAGCCGGCGGCATCGGCATGGTCGTAGGCGCCCTCGTCGTCGCCGAACGAGGCCAGCGCCTCGTCGTAGAGCGCCTGCTCGCTCTTGCGGCCGACCACGATCGCGTTCCCCTTGTAGAGCTTCAGGCGAACCGTGCCCGTCACCCGCTCCTGGGTCTTGTCGACGAGTGCATCGAGCGCCTCGCGCTCGGTCGTCCACCACCGCCCCTCGTAGACGAGGTCGGCGTAGCGGCCCGCGAGCTGGTCCTTGAGCGCGAGCGTCCGCCGGTCGAGGACGAGCTGCTCCAGCTCCCGGTGCGCCGTGAGGAGGAGCGTTCCGCCCGGCGTCTCGTACACGCCTCGCGACTTCATCCCGACCAGCCGGTCCTCGAGCACGTCCTCCCGGCCGACCCCGTGCTCGCCGCCGATGGCGTTGAGCCGCTCGAGCAGCGCAACGGGCTCGAGGAATTCGCCGTCCACGCTCACCGGGTAGCCCGCCTCGAAGCCGATCTCGATGTACTGCGGCCGGTCCGGCGCCTCCTCGGGCGACCGGGTCAGGAGGAACAGGTCCGCGGGCGGCTCGCACGCCGGGTCCTCGAGTGGGCCGCCCTCGTGCGAGATGTGCCAGAGATTCCGGTCACGCGAGTAGATCTTCTCCTTCGTGGCCGGCACGTCGAGCCCACGCTCCGCCGCGTAAGCCAGCGCGTCCTCCCGCGAGCGGATCGACCACTCGCGCCACGGCGCAATCACACGCAGCCCGGGCGCGAACGCCTGGTACGTCAGCTCGAAGCGCACCTGGTCGTTCCCCTTCCCCGTGCACCCGTGGACGAGGGCATGGGCGCCGATCGAGAGCGCGAGCTCCGCCTGCCGCCGGGCGATGAGCGGCCGGGCCATCGCCGTCCCGAGAAGGTATTTCCTGGCATAGACCGCGCCCGCGCGCAGCGTCGGGAAGATCGCCTCCCGGACGAACGCATCACGCAGGTCCTCGACCACGCACGTGAGCGCGCCCTGGCGCCGGGCGCGCGCGTCCAGGCCGTCCAGCTCCTCTCCCTGCCCCACGTCCGCGGCCATGCACACCACCTCCGCGCCGTAGTTCTCGCGGAGCCACGGAACGATGATGGACGTGTCCAGGCCGCCCGAATATGCAAGCACGACGGTGAACGACATGCGTTCCTCCCTCCTGTCCGTTCAATCCTCCAGATCCCGCACGACCGTCGCCTTCATGCACGTGGCCCGGTCGATACCATCCTGCCGGTCCGCCTCGATCTTCTCGGGCACCTCCGTCATGGGGACGGTCCTGAAGCCGAGGCGGCAGAAGAACGCCTCCTGGAGCGTCATGGCGAAGACGCGACGGATCCCGAACGAGCGCGCCTCCTCCACGAGCGCCTCCACGATGCGACGCCCGACGCTCCGCCCCTGGCTCGCCTCGGCGACCGCGAGCGCGCCGACCTCGGCCAGGACGGGCGAGTAGATTCGAAGCGCACCGCAGCCGACGACCCGGTCCCCCTCGAGCGCGACCAGGAACTCCCGCACGTGCCGGTACAGCGCCCCGATCGGGCGCGGAAGCACCAGGCCGCGCGCGGCGTAGGCGTCGAGCAAGGCCGCGATCTGCGGGACATCCGCGATGGACGCCCGTCTCACCGCGATCTCGGGGGCAGCGACCGCCCTGGGCGCCGCCGGATTCAAGGAAAAGGCGACCGCGCCCAGCGACGGAGCCGCGGGGTCGATCCACTGCGCGGCGGAATTCATCCAAGCACCTCCAGGAGCACGTCGAGCCCTTCATCGAGCTCGGCCGGCTCGATTGTGAGCGGTGGCAATAGGCGCACGACCCGCTCGCCCGCCGTCGTGATCAAGAGCCCGCGGTCGAGTGCGGCGGAGACGATCGGCGCCGCGGGGCCGTCCAGTTCGATCCCCCACATGAGCCCGCGCCCCCGCACGGAGACGACGCCGCCTCGACCTGCCCGGGGCTCCAGCACCTCGCGCACGCGTTCGCCACTCGCCCGCACCGACTCCAGGAAGGCCGGCTCGGCGATCCGGCGCACCACCGCGAGCGCGACGGCGCTCACCAGAGGTCCGCCGCCGAACGTCGTCGCGTGGTCGCCGGGGCGCACCGCTTCCGCGATCCGACCGGAAAGGAGCACCGCCCCCATCGGGAGCCCACCGGCGAGCGGCTTCGCCAGCGTCATGAGATCGGGCACGACGCCCGCTTCCTCGTGCGCGAACAGCCGACCCGTCCGACCGAGGCCGCACTGCACCTCATCGAAGATCAGCGCGGCGCCGGCCTCCTCCGTCCGCTCCCGCAGGAAGCGCAGAAACCCATCGTCTAGTGGCCGCACGCCGCCCTCGCCCTGCACCGGCTCCACGATCACCGCCGCCGTCCGATCGGGATGGATCGCTTCCAGCGCGGCGGCCTCATCGCCGGGAGCGATGAAGCGAACGCCGGGCAGGAGCGGCGCGAACGGCTCCCGGTACGCCGGCCGGTCCGTCGCGGCGAGCGAGCCGAACAGCCGACCGTGGAACGAGCCGCGAAGGGCTACGATCTCGTGCTTTTCCTCTCCGCCCCGCTCCCGCGCCCAGCGCCGCGCGAACTTGAAGGCGGCCTCGTTCGCTTCCGCGCCCGAGTTGCAGAAGAAGACGCGATCCGCGAACGAGTGCGCGACCAGCTCCGCCGCCAGCTCTTCGGCCGCACGGGTCCGGAACAGGTTCGACGTGTGGAGCACGCCGCTCGTGAGCGCATTGGCGATCGCCCGAGCGATCGTCGCGTCCGCGTAGCCGAGCGCGTTCACACCGATCCCGCTCGTGAAATCCAGGTACGCCCGGCCATCGTCGCCGAGGAGACGGCTCCCGCGCCCACCGACGAACGTCGGACCGGCGGGACGGTAGACGCCGAGCAGCGCGCTGGTCATACGGCGACTCCCACGGAGGCGCGGACAGCGCTACCGTCCGGCAGGAGCCACGTCCCCGCCGTCGGGTCCACGAGCGATTCGACCGGCCCGATCCGGACGGCGGCCACGCCCGCGCGCAGTGCGCGCAGCCCCGCCTTCAGCTTCACCGCCATCCCGTCACGCGCGATCCCGTTCGCCAGGAGCGACTCCGCCTCGGATGCCTCGAGGTCCGCACGGTTGCCGGTCCCGTCGTGGACGGCGGGGACGTCCGTCACGAAGAGCAGCTCCTCCGCGTCGAGCGCAGCCGCAACCGCCGTCGCCGCATCATCGGCGTTCACGTTGAGCGCGCCTCCATCGACCGCCCGAGAGATCGGAGAGACCACCGGCACGACGCCGAGCCCGAGGAGGCACCGGAGCAGTTCGGCGCGAACACGCGCCGACTCGCCGACCCGGCCGAGGGCGCCGCCGGCCGCGAGCTCCGCCACCAGCAGTCCCGCATCCTCGCCCGACACCCCCATCGCATCCACGCCCGCGCTCACCAGCGCGCGAACCAGACGCTTGTTCAGCCTGCCGGAGAGCACCATCGTCGCCACGTCCAGCGCATCCGGCGTCGTCACACGGAGCCCTTCGGTACGCACCACGGGGATCCCGAGCCGTCCGCAAACGTCGTCCACATCCGGTCCGCCGCCGTGGACCACCACCGTGCCGTCGCCTGCGCGCGCGACCAGCTCGGCGAAGTGCGCCAGCCATGCGGCCTCCCCGAGCACCCGGCCGCCCACCTTCACCACTCGCGCTCTCATCGCGTAAGGCCCTCCGTCTCCTCGAGGCCGAGCATCAGATTCGCATTCTGGATCGCCTGCCCGGCCGCTCCCTTCACCAGGTTGTCGAGCGCCGCCACGACCAGGAGCGTCGGCGGCTCCACGTCCACTTCGGCCACGCCCACAACGACCGTGTTCCTATGCACCGCGTCCGTGATCGACGGCAGCGAGCCCGCCTCCCGCACCTCCACGAACGGCTCGGCCGCGTACGCATCGCGCCACACGCGCTGCGCTTCCTCGGCGCCGAGGCACTCCTTCAACGGCAGATGGATCGTCTCCAGAATCCCGCGCCGGATCGGTAGGAGGTGGGGCGTGAAGATGAACGGCTGCGGGCCTCCGAGGCGCTCCACGCCCCGGCCGATCTCCGGGACGTGCCGATGGCGGTTCCCCACACCGTACGGCCGGTAATCCTCCGCCACCTCGCCGAACATGAGGTCCCGCCGAGGCGAGCGGCCCGCCCCGGTCACCCCGGAAGCCGCATCGATCACGACCGGCCGCGCGGGGTCCAGCAGGCCGTGCCGCAGCGCAGGCGCCAAGGCCACCAGCGCACCCGTCGGGTAGCATCCCGGATTCGCCACGAGGTCCGACCCGCGGACCTCCTCCCGCCAGAACTCGGGAAGACCGTAGACCGCGCCACCCACCCCGGAACGCAGGTCGCCGGAAAGGTCCACCACGCGACCCCCCGCTTCGCGAGCACGTAGCGACCACACGCCGGACTGTTCGTTCGGCAGGCAGCAGAACACGATGTCCGCCGCGCCGAAGTCGACCTCCTCCGCACGGACGTACTGGCCGCCCCCGCCCGGGAGCGCAGTGCCCGCCTCCGACTCGGAAGTGGCGAAGGCAAGACGCAGCCGGGGATGCCTCTCGATCAGCCGAACGAGCTCTCGCCCGGTATACCCACTCGCGCCGAGCACGCCGGCGCGAAAGCATATTTCATTCATGGGGTATGAATAAATATGCATCCCACCGCGCTGTCAAGTGGCCGCGCGGAAATGGCAAGCGCGTTGGTTGGCGGCTAATTCGCTAGGGAACAAATGGCGCCGACGAGGACCGGCGAGGACGGATGGATTCGAGGAGCGTGCCTAGTCCCCGCCGGAGTCCAGGCCAGCGAACGTTGCGCCCTTCCCGGGAGGCCGCTCAGTCGTCTGCGGACACTCCGGCGATGTCCTCCAGGCGCTGCTGCACGACGGGCAGGAAGGACGGCTCGCGCAAGATGATGAGGATGGTGTCGTCGCCGGCGAGGGTGCCGAGGACCTCGGGCCATTCCTCCCAGTCGATGGCGAGCGCGATCGGCTGGGCACCGCCGGTCAGCGTCTTGACGACGAGCAGGTTTCCGGTCCCCTCGGCGCCGACGAAGAGCGTGGGGAGGAGCCGGCCGAGGGGCGGCGTCTGATCCCAGGCCTCGGGCGGGAGGGTGTAGTGCATTGCACCCTCTGCGTCGGGCACCTTGACCAGACGGAGTTCGCGGATATCGCGTGAGAGCGTGGCCTGCGTCACCTCGAGGCCGCGCTCGGCCAGGAGCTCGCGGAGGTGTTCCTGACTGGTGACTCTATGCTCGCGCACGATCTCGAGGATCGCAGCGTGACGTTGTCTCTTGTTCATGGAGGGGAGGATGCCCCCGCGGCGGAGCGTCGTCAAGCCTCGGTCTCGAGGTGGTTTCGGACGCGGCGCACGCCGGAGACGTTCGAAGCGTCGTCGATGGCGCGTCGGATCTCCGTGCGATCGGGGAGGGTGCCGGTCAGGGTAACGACGCCGTCCTCGACCTCGACGAGGATGCGATCGGAATCGACCCACGTGTCGTGGAACAGGGCACGTTCGACGTCGGCGCGGATCCAGAGGTCGGGCCGTCGCCTCCGCATGAGCCGTCCGCGATACGGCCCCTGGCCGGCGGCAGGCGGCTCGGACTTGCGGCGCGCGACGCCGCCGCCCGCGCGTCGCTCGCGCGGCGGCGGCATTTCCGGCCCGAAGTCGAACTCGTAGGGCCGGGCCGGACCGTAGCCGATGTCCTCGCGGGAGAGGACGGCAGGTTCGGGGCGGCGCGGCTCACGCCCGTCGCCGCGCCGGGTGTGGCCCCGGTCCCTCACGCGGCCATTCCGCCCGGCGTATCGGGCGCCGCGGGCGGCGCATCGGACTCCGGCCGCCCCGCCTCCGGCCGCGCTTCATCGGCCGGGGCTTCTTCCTGCGAAAGCGACGACTCGCCGCCTCCCGAGAGCCCGCCCATCGCCGCGATCGCCTCGTGGAAGATGCGCTCGCCCCACCCGGGACCGATCTGCAGCCCGTCGATGTAGACCTGGACCGCCTCGGCGGGCTCGACCTGCCCCTTCAATTCGTGGACGAGGAGCGTTGCGCCCTGGAGGTAGGCGCCCTTGATCCGGTCGCGGGCGGCGTCAGCGGCCCGGTCGACCCGGCGGCGCAGCCCCTCCGCGCGTCGTCCCTGGAGTCGATGCACGAACGAGCGGATGAACCCGCGAACGCCCG
Source organism: uncultured Gemmatimonadaceae bacterium (assembly GCA_964410055.1). Classification (GTDB taxonomy): domain Bacteria; phylum Gemmatimonadota; class Gemmatimonadetes; order Longimicrobiales; family RSA9; genus CALBZE01. The sequence goes on from CAYPGK010000035.1 coordinate 33,136, forward strand.
TGCCCAGATCCAGGAGCGGACCACCGGACGCCGGTTCCTCGGCCAGGCTCGCCAGCGTCTGAACGCCCACCGCCTCGCGGATCCGGACCGGCGTCGACGTCATGCGATAGAAGATCTCGAGCGAGCGGTCGTAGGGAAGCTCATCCTGTGTCGCGCGCACGAAGTCCCGCGCCGCCTCCGTGTGCGCCTCGATCAGGCGCTCCTCCGCCGTCGCCAACGTGAGCCTCAGTCGGCGCCGCAGCTCCGGCGATTTTCCGTACGTGCGCCTGCTCGGGACCATCCGCACCTCACCAGGTCGGGAGCCGGGGGCCAGTCCATCATCCGGTTTGTCATGCAAAGGCCATGCACCTGGACGGCACCGCTCGGGTCCGCTCGCAACGGCCCGGACCACGCCCGACCAGGCCGCCAGGCGCGCCGATGCGACCACTCACAACACCGCACAAACAAGATGATGTGACACCACGCAACCGATTGTGTCAACGCTACTCCCGGCGGTCCACCTCCACTCGATTGTCACGGCCGCCGGAGCGGGTGCCCTTGCCCGCGAGGCACGATCGGCGCTATTCCCATGCCGGTGGTGATCGGGCCGGACCATCGAGGGAGAGGGGCATGCGGACATTCACCGTACGATCGATCCTCGTAGCGAGCGACCTTTCGGAGCGCTCC